>JAEYVN010000183.1 GCA_023431725.1 Pseudomonadota bacterium | reverse complement strand
TCATGAAAGTGAAGGCGACACCCCAGATCAGCGAGCCGACCGCTGCGAGTGTCGTCATCGAGTCGGACCGTGCGCCGGGACCGGTTGTCATGTCTCTGGCTGTCGATCGGTTGATCGAGCTCGCTCCGCGCCATGGAATTGCGATGGCACTCGTCGCGCGGATGACGCATTCGGGTGCGCTGGGCTTCTACACGGAAAGGCTCGCATCGGCGGGGCTGGCTTGTATTGCAGTGAATGCCGGCAACCCATTCATGCCGTATCATGGCGCGCACGGGGCGGCGGTAGGCACCAATCCGATTTCGATCGCAGTGCCCGGCGGGGCCGACCAGCCGCTCGTTTTCGATATGGCCTCAAGCGCCGTTTCACTCGGCAAACTGATGCTGGCGCGTAAGGCTGGCACGGCGCTGGAGCCGGGTTGGGCTGTCGACAAGGCCGGCAAGTCGACGACCGATCCTGCTCAGGCCACCATGACTGCACCGTTGGGCGGTCCCAAGGGATCGGGGCTTGCGCTGATGATCGAGTGCCTTGCAAGCTTGCTGGCCGGGCATCCACTCGTCGCCGATGCACTTCAGAAGACCGGAGATGGCGCCAGGCATCGCCAGAACGCGCTGATCATTGCCGTCGATATCGCGAAGTTTGTCGATTTGGCGCAATTCCGCGCCGAGGTCGGTCGTATGATCGAGGCCTTGAAGGCAATGCCGGTCGCTCCGGACGCCAGTGAAATCCTGATGCCTGGTGAGCGCGGTTATCGCGCTGCGAAGGAGCGATGGCGAGATGGAATTCCGCTGCCGCCTCCGATCCTCGCAGAACTCACGGCGGTATCGGAGCGACTGGGGATCCAGCCGCCAGTGTGATCGCCGCTCCGCGTGGAAAAACTGAGTCTTAAATGCTCGCAACGAATGGCCTGAGGATGCTGGCGCGATGAATGGATCTCTTGCTGCGAACGTGCCGGTGAGCGAAGCACGGGCTCCGGTTGGGGCAGCAGAGATGTCGCGAGCTACAAGCGCCGCGATCCGGATTCTGAACCTGTCGAAACGGTTCGGCGACTTTACCGCAGTCGATAATGTGAGCCTCGATATCGGCTCCGGAGAATTTTTCATCATTGTCGGCCCTTCAGGGTGCGGCAAGACAACGTTGTTGCGCATTCTGGCGGGTCTGGAAAAGCCGACGGAGGGCTCGTTCACCGTCACGACCGGCAATTCCGGCCGCCCCGAAAACTCGATGGTGTTTCAGGGTGACTCGCTGTTTCCCTGGATGACTGTGTGGGAGAACGCAGCCTACGGCTTGAGGATGAGACGGGCGCCGGCGCCGCAGATCAAGGATGTCGTCGGGCATTATCTCGATCGCACAGGCCTAACCAAGTTCGCGCGCTCATACCCGCATCAGCTTTCCGGCGGCATGCGGCAGCGAGTATCCATTGCGAGGGCATTCGCGAACGATCCCGAGATCCTGCTCATGGACGAGCCGTTCTCCGCACTCGATGCGCAAAACAAGCTGCTGCTGCAGGAGGAACTGCTGCGGATCTGGGAAGAACACAAGAAAACGGTCGTTTTCATCACGCACAGCGTTGATGAGGCCGTCATCCTCGGCGATCGCATCATGATCATGACGGCGCAGCCCGGCAAAGTGAAGTCCCTGGTCAAGGTTCCATTCGGGCGCCCCCGCAACATCATGGAGCTCCAACGCAACGCCGATTACGGGAATCTCATCCACGAGATCTGGATGAGCTTGCGTGAGGAAGTGGATCGCGCGCGATCGCAGAGCGAGATTGGCGGATAGATCACGATGACCGATACGACGGCGCCGCGAGATCGAACGCGAACATGGTCCTTTAATCAGCGTTCGCAGGAACGAGTGATCAGCATTGCGTCACCCTTGGCATTGCTGCTGGTGTGGGAAATCTGTGCACGGACAGGAATCCTCGATACACGTTTTTTTCCGGCGCCAAGCCAGATCATGCGCACCATGTGGACGATGATCCAGTCCGGCGATCTCCAGCATAATACGATGGCGAGCTTGACGAGGCTCGGTGTCGGATTTCTTTTTGGCGGTATACCGGCGCTGATCATCGGTGTGCTGATGGGGCTCAACTCGACTATCCGCGCCATGATCGATCCGTTGATCGCCGCGACCTATCCGATCCCCAAAAGCTCAATCCTGCCCCTTGCCCTTCTTGTGCTCGGTCTCGGTGAGGCCTCGAAATACTTCATGGTCGCGGTTGGTGTGTTTTATCCCATCGCCATGAACACGACGACCGGCGTGCGCGAGATAAGCAAGATCTATCTCGATGTCGGGCATAATTTCAAAGCGAGTCGCTGGGATATCTTCCGAACCATTGCGCTCCCCGGAGCAATGCCCATGATCATGACGGGCGTGAAGCTTGGTATCGGCATGGGCCTTGTGCTGATCGCCATTGCCGAAATGGTTGGCGCCAAGAGCGGGCTCGGCTATCTGATCTGGAATGCTTGGGAAACCTTTTCGGTCGAACAGATGTATGTCGGGCTCTTCGTGATTGCCGTGATCGGCTTTGTGCTAACGGCAGTCGCCAACGAGTTGGAGAAGATTCTCGTTCCCTGGAAGAACTAACGTACATTCGTTGTCTCGCGACGCCCAACAGAGCCGTCTAGGAACATTGATGAGCACTATGGATTTGCTGGTCTCGCATCCTTCGGACGGAGTTTTGGTTTTGTCGTTGAACCGGCCGGACAGACGAAATGCGCTCAGCACCTTGATGGTCGAGCGGCTTCACGAAGCTATGGATGCGGCAGAGGCCGACGGCGTGCGTCTGCTTGTGCTGCAGGGCGAGGGCGCCTCGTTCTGTTCAGGCTTCGATCTCACCGATATCGAGCAGGAATCCGACGGGGACCTGCTCCTGCGCTTCGTGCGGATCGAAGTGCTTTTGCAGCGTCTGTATTCAGCACCTTTCGTCACGCTGGCGCTGGCGCATGGCCGGATTGCCGGGGCCGGCGCCGATCTGTTCTCGGCCTGCGATAGCCGGGTGATCGTGGAGCAGGCGTCTTTTTCATTTCCGGGAGCGGGCTTCGGGATTGTTCTTGGCACCGGCCGTTTGATTGCCTGCGTCGGGCGCGATCGTGCGCGGCAGATTGTCCGCTCGGGGCGCGAGATGACGACAGAGGAAGCGCTGGGAAACGGTCTCGCTGTCTCCAGGATTTCGCGTCATGATATTGATACTCTGATCGCGCGGGAGCTCGAAGCGGCCGCCCGTCTCGATCGCACGACGGTACGAGCGATCCACGCCGTTGGCGGTCATGGTGGCGCTGACGACATGGCACATCTGGTGTGGTCAGCGTCGCGTCCTGGCCTCAAGGAGCGCATTCTTGCCTATCGCGAGCGTGTGCGCGGCGCCAAGGTGAAATAGGTCCTTCAATCAGGTGGCGATGGCCATCCCAAGGATCGCGGCGGCCAGGATGACCAGTGTGGTGCCGACCGCGATGGAGATACGCCGCCAGCCGACACTCAGCAGAGAGGACACGGTCGTTCCCAATCCGAGGGCTGTAATGGCAAGCATCATGCCCCAGTTCGATGCCTCCACGAGGCCGGATTTTATAGGCATTATCACGGAGGCGAGTGAAGGGACCAGCGGGATGGTGCTGTTGATGGCTGCAAACGCTAGAAAGCCAAGCGCGAAGAGTGGTGCCGGAACTTTTGAAGCATCAACGCCGGACGCCTGTCGTGCGAAATAAAATCCAATAGCCAGCACGATCGGAAACAGCAGAAACACCCGGAACAGTTTCACGATTACGGCGGAATTGCCGGCCGTTTCGGAAATGGAATATCCCGCGCCGACAACCTGCGCGACGTCGTGGATGGTGGCGCCGAGCAGGATGCCGGTCGTGTGCTCGTTGAAGCCGAGCGCAAGCAGGAGTGGAGGGTAGGCCACCATGGCAAGCGTCGACAGGGCATTGACGGCAATGACCACGAAGGCGGTATCGCTGCTCTTTTGCGAATAGGACGGCAGAATGGATGAGGTTGCGAGCGTTGCCGATGCGCCGCAGATGGCGGTGCCCGTCCCCACCAGCACGCCGTAGCGGGTGTCCTGGCCCAGCATGCGCGCCAGCAGGACACCGCTCCCGATGGTCAGGAGCATCGCCGCGATGATGACGAGTGTGGTCGGCCATCCCAGTGCGGTGATGTCGCCGAACACTACGCGCAGGCCCAGCAGCGCGATGGCATAGCGCAGGAGTCGTTTCAGGCAAAACGTGATCGCAGGCTGCATCCAGGACTGGCTGCCAAGCTTGGCCAACGCCATGCCAAGCACGAGGGCTGCAATCATCGGCGGCACGGTCATGTAGGGCAGAACCAGGCGCGCAAGCGTCTCGGCTGCGATGGCGATCGCTGTGATGACGATCATCCCAAGGATAAAGCGTCCCAGTCCCCTTCGCTGATCCGAGGCACCGAGGCGGCCGTCGTTCCCCTTTGTTTTCCCCTTATATTGAGGGGAATACGCCGAATTGAGGGATCCGGTACGGTCTGCTTCCATGGGCCTGAACTTGACGAAAGGGATAAGCCGTGAGATTAATTTATTGGAACGCGAATCCATATTTTGGAACGGACCATAGTGATGGATAGCACCGCTGTAAAGTCGCTAAGGGCGCTGGAATGGTTGTGTCTCCGAGACTCTCCGACCGGCGTCACTGAAATGTCGGTGGCGCTCGGAGTTGCGAAGAGCAACGCGCATCGCATTCTCACGACGCTCGCGTCGATGGGTTTCGTTCGTCACCTGGGTGACGGCCGCTATGAGCCGACATTGAAGACGTGGGAGATTGGCAGCGCCGTTCTGGCGCGCTACGACATTCGCGACATCTCCCGTCCCGCGATGCTGGCGCTTTCAGCGAAATGCGGGGAGACGGTGCATCTTTCCATTCTGGAAGGCGCCGACGTCGTCTACATCGACAAGGTGGAAGGCTCTCATCCCGTCAGGGCTTATTCCCGGATCGGTGGCCGGGCGCCGGCATATGCGGTGGCGACAGGAAAAGCCCTGCTTGCGTTTTATCCCGACGTGGAAAGCCTTCTGCCAAAGAAGCTCGAAGCCTTCACCAGCAAGACGATGAAAACACGCAATTCGCTGTTTGAGGAACTTGAGACGGTCCGCAAGCGTGGATACGCGGTCAATGCCGGTGAATGGCGGGACGATGTAGGCGGAATTGCTGCGCCAATCATGAACGATCGCGGCGAAGTCATCTCGGCCATTGGAATATCCGGGCCGATGGCGCGTCTTGGGCCGGATCGTGTGCGCGCACTGGCGCCGGCCGTCATCGCGAGCGCAGGCGACATCTCGCATCAATGCGGATTTCGGGAAAATAAGGCGTCAGCCGGTCGCAGAGCATAGCCAACTCATCATTGTCATGCCTTTGTTGAAGGGAAAGAATAGCCATGAACATTGATCGACTTCGGGAATGCGTGGTGGCCTTCACGCGTCTGGTCGATCGCTGTGACGACGAAGGGACGACGCTGTCAGGCGGCACGGAGATCCTTGCTCGTCTCATCAAGCACGATGATTGGTTGCCTGAATTCGTGGCGGCTCCTGACGAAAAGAGCTATCGCCAATACCTCTTGTATTGCGATCCGCTCGAGCGCTTTTCGATCGTGAGTTTCGTCTGGGGGCCGGGCCAGAGTACGCCGATCCATAATCACACCGTATGGGGATTGATCGGTGTTTTGCGGGGCGAGGAGCATTCGCGCCGCTTTGATGTGCAGGCCGATGGTTCGCTCAGGGCCGCCGAGTGGGAAAAGATGCTTCCAGGAGACATCGACGTCGTATCGCCAAGCCATGGCGATATCCATCAGGTGTCGAACGGGTTGTCTGATCGGGCGTCCATCAGCATTCATGTCTATGGCGCCAATATCGGGTCGGTGACACGCTACGTGTTCGATCCTCAGACCGGCAGCCCGAAATCTTTCATCTCCGGATACAGCAACACCGCGATCCCGAACCTCTGGCATCGCGTGTAAGGACAATCGCGGGTTTGTTGGGAAAGTTTCAAAACATGAAAGAAGTGTCGTCGGCGCGCGGTCCTTTGTCCGGCATTCGCGTGCTGGAATTCGGACAGATCGCAGCCGGACCGTTTGCGGGATGTCTGTTGGCCGACCTCGGTGCCGATGTCGTCAAGATCGAGAACCCGTCGGGCGGCGATGGCATGCGTGGCTGGCCGCCGCTGACCGGCGATGACGGCGAAACCTACAGCGAGAATTTCGCATCGGTGAATCGCAACAAGCGGTCGGTCGTATTCGATCTCAAGAACAAGGATCATCTTGAGGACATTCGCAAGCTTGTCGGTGCGGCCGATGTTGTCATCGAGAACTTCCGGGCCGGCGTTCTGCCGCGTCTCGGTCTTGGCTATGACGATCTCAGGATCGTCAATCCGCAACTCGTCTATTGCTCGATTTCGGGATACGGTCAGGTCGGTCCTTATGCGCGTCGCGGAGCATTCGATGTCACGGTGCAGGCGGTCAGCGGCCTGATGAGTATCACCGGTCACAAGGGCATGGCGCCGGTGAAATGCGGCGTGCCGGTAGCTG
>JAEYVN010000572.1 GCA_023431725.1 Pseudomonadota bacterium | reverse complement strand
CATCGGCATAAGCCGTCGCGACGAACAGTGCGGACACCAGCAGAGCCAGCAACAGACTGCGCACGCGACCTCGCTCAATCACGCTTCGTCGGACCGGCCTGATCGCGTTCTATGCGGCGGCGCTCTGCTCTCAGACGTTGCGTTTCCTTGTCGACGGCATCGATTTCCTGGTCGAGCCGTGTGCTCTTTGATTTTTTCGGACCGGTGCTGCGCAATTTGTCGAGCACCTGGCCGACAGAGAGTTTGTTGATTTCTGCCATTGCGATCTCCTGTCGCCGACCAGTATTTCGCCGTGGGGTCATTGTAATCGATTGCAATCGAGCCATGCCGGCTTTGCAGCGGTCATGACGGACATGTGATGGGTTGGCGGCGGACGGCCGCGCCAAACGAGCGCTGGAGACTTGCGAAAATCAACCCACGTCCCGATGCGATATCTCGATCACGCGCGCGCGTTGCGCCAATTGCTCGACCAGCGCATTGGCGGCCGCGCGATTGGCGGCATCGAGATTGGCGTCCCATTCGTCGAGCAGATAGATCGGCGCATCGGTATGCGCGACAATCTCCTGCAATGACCGCAGTTGCCGTTCGCCGGATGAAAAGCCCTTGTGCTTGTGACGGCGGGATCGCGCCGGAGGGTCTTCCAGATCTTCATCCTCATCCGCATCGGCGCCCGGCTGCTTGTTCGTGAACTGGAAAGCAAGCCGATCGGAGGTCGGCCAGTAATAGGCGCGGTTCTTGATCTCGGCTTTGAGCGCCGCCAGCAGCGTCGATTTTCCCGACCCATTGCCGCCGCGCACATTCACGCGCCCAAGTCGCTCCGAAAGGACCAGTCGCATTGCGTCATCGACAGTGGAGACAGCTTTAACATCGCCGCCTTCGCGCAGCACAAGGCGATCGAACCTGATGCGGTTGTTGAAGCGGGGGTCGGGATCGGGATGCATGTTGTCGGCAATGCCGCCGACACGCGTCCATGATGCCAGAACATCGTTCCAGTCGATCGCCAGCTGGTGCACGTCGTTGGTCATTTCGATCTGCCGCGGCAATGTCGCGGCCAAGGCGATCAACACCGCCATGTCGCCGGCTTCGCGAACAGCCACATAGGCCATGGTCGTAAAGATGATCGTCAGGCCGATGATCGCCCCGGTGGCGCTCAGGCCCTCGCGTGCGACGATCACCCTGATCTGGGCCTTCAGGCATTCGCGCGCGCGCGTCTTGAAGCCCGCGAACCAGAGCCGCAGATTGTAGCGGTTGCCGCTGAAGACATTGTCCCAGGCGGTATATCCATGCGAGGTGACGCGGTTGGTCCAGCGCTGGTTGTCGAGATAGATTTCGGTGACGCGCTTGCGGACGACATATTGCAGCGTCATCAGGATCGTGAAGACAACGGCGTAGGCGATGGGAAGCGCACCGTCGATCTCGGCGCCAAGGACCAGGGCGTTGAACACCAGCGCCAGCAACAGCTTGAGTTGTGACTCGACCTCGTACATCAGACGATAGATCGTGTGGAAGGTTTCGCCGGTGAGGAACGGTTCGACCTGCTCGCGGGCCTGGCGATCGCCAAGCAGGGTCGGGAAGTGCCGGTTGTCGCGGGCGAACCGCGCCATGTAGAGGCCAAAGGCGCGCATGCCGGCCCGTTCGGCGAATACCCAACTGACCGCGCCGACGGCATAGGACGCGCACTGGACCACAAAAATCCAGAAAAGGTCGTAGACCAGAAACTCGCCGTTCGCGACAGCGCGCCCGGCCTGGATGACCAGCCAGGTGGTGGCCGCCGACAGGAGTGCTTCGCAAACCAGCAGGGTGAGGGCCACATAAAGCGGCCCGCACAACAGAAACCGCAGGAATTGCAGCTTAGAAAAGGGCTCGCGGGTCATCTGAGTCGATATCCGGGCGCCAAGGTGTTCTAATCTAGCGCGTTTTCGCCTGCCTTGCGGATACAGCACACAATCCGTAAGTAGGAGACGCTTAAGTGCTTGATACAGCTTCCGTTCGGGGCCCATTTTGACGGTCATCATCGATACCATTTCCCGGCCACGGCCGCGGCACCCGGAAAAAGCCGGCCGGCCGGACAGCCCGTTGCTGCGCAAGCCGGACTGGATCCGGGTCAAGGCCCCGGTATCCCGCGGCTACAATGCGACCCAGGCGATCGTGCGCGAGAATAAGCTCGTCACGGTTTGCGAGGAGGCCGGCTGCCCCAATATCGGCGAGTGCTGGGAAAAGAAGCACGCCACCTTCATGATCATGGGCGACACCTGCACGCGCGCCTGTGCCTTCTGCAACGTGAAGACCGGACTGCCCGGTGTGCTCGATGTCGACGAACCGGAGCATGTCGCCAGTGCCGTCGCGAAGCTTGGCCTGTCGCATGTCGTGATCACCTCGGTCGATCGTGACGATCTCGCCGATGGCGGCGCCGATCATTTCGCCCGCACGATCCGCGCCATTCGCACGCAATGCCCGACCACGACAATCGAGATCCTGACGCCGGATTTCCTGCGCAAATCCGGCGCGCTGGAGCATGTGGTCGCCGCCAGGCCCGACGTTTTCAACCACAATCTCGAAACCGTACCGTCGAAATATCTCACGGTGCGGCCGGGCGCCCGCTACTTCCATTCGATCCGGCTGCTGCAGCAGGTCAAGGAAATCGATCCGACGATGTTCACCAAGTCGG
>JAEYVN010000538.1 GCA_023431725.1 Pseudomonadota bacterium | reverse complement strand
TGAACATCGCAAGCTCGATCTGACCGATCTGCGTCGGCGTTGTCGTGCCTGCCGGTGTGACATAGACCTGTCCTTGGGCGTTGACGGTAAAGCCGGTCGCATTCTGGGGTACAGTGATGGCCGGCTCGATCAGATAGCCTTGAGCCGTCACGACGCGTCCCTGCCCATCGACGTTGAACGAGCCATCGCGGGTGTAAGCCCTGCGCCCATCGGGCATGGTGATCGGGAAGAAACCTTCGCCGCGGATTGCGACGTCATATTCCTTGCCGGTGGCCATCGGGGTGCCTTGCGTCATCATGCGCGGCGTACCGACGGTCTTCACGCCCGAGCCGAGTTCGACGCCAGCCGGAAGAAGATTGCCCTGCTGCGATGTCTGGGTACCGACGCGACGCACCTGTTCGTAAAGAAGATCCTGAAATTCCGCGCGCTGGCGCTTGTAGCCAGTGGTGCGCATATTGGCGATGTTGTTCGAGATGACCTGAACATTGAGTTCCTGGGCCATCATTCCGGTTGCGGCGGTGTGCAGGGCTCGCATGATGATTCCTCGAAATTAGGCTGGGACTTCGGCGAGGCGCTCGATTGCCGAGCGGCGCATGTCGCCGTGTTGTTGCAGCAGAGTGGCGGTTTGCGTGTAGGCGCGGGTGATTTCGATCATCCGGGTCATTTCGACGACGCCCCTCACGTTGGACATCTCGATCGAACCCTGAATGATGCGAGGGACGGGGACCGGTGCCGGCTGAACATCGGCCGGTGCGCTATATGTGGAGAAGCCTTCCTTGGTGAGACTCTGCATATCCTCGAAGGCGACGAGGCGGAGTTTGCCGCGCGTGCCAAGCGGCACCGCAACCGTTCCGTCGCTGTTGAATGCGATATCCTTATCTTCCGGCAGGAACTGGATCGGGCCGTTGTCTCCCATGACACGATAGCCCTCGGTCGTCACGAGCTCGCCGGTGGCGTTGAGCTGAAAGGAGCCGTTGCGCGTGTAGCGTTCGCCCTGCGGCGTCTGCACCACGAAGAATTCCTTGCCATCGATCGCCAGATCGAAGGGATTGCCGGTTTGGCGGAGTGGACCTTGGCCCATGTCGTGCCAGGTCTTGCTGTCGTGCACGTAGGACAGCTTCCGGTGTGCACCGGGAAAACCGTCGTGCTTCGCCTTCGGCATGACGAATTCTTCAAAGACCGCCGTGTCGCCTTTGAAAGCCGTCGTATTGATGTTCGCGATGTTGTTCGAAACCACGTCGAGTTCGCGACGCAATGCCATCTGCCGCGACAACCCGATGAGGGACGCATTTGCCATAGTTCAGGCTCCCCAAAATGACGTCCGGTTCTCACCTCTCCCAAGGCGTTAACCGGTCGCTTGATGCCGCAGCTCTCCCAAGCCGCGGACAAGTCAAGCTTTGCAGAGCCCGTGCCAAACCAATATTATTAGAATTTTCAGCAACTTAGCTAAAATATGCGTTCGGCAGATATTAACGCTGCGGCAATTCCGGCCGATGCAACCCGGCAAAAAATGCCTCTTTGGAACCTTCTGGAAAGGTTCTGTTAACCATCAAGTCCTAACTTTGCAGAAAGCGTGGCGCTTCCCCGAAAAGGAAGAATGGCCGCGGGAGCAGGGGCTGGTCGATGGCGGACAAGAAGAAGCAAGCCGAGGCGGATGTCGCGGTTGACGAAGGTGCAGCCGATGGAAGGCCGGCGCCTAAAAGGAAATTGCCGCTCAAGCCGATCCTGATGGCCATCGGCGCCCTCGTCATACTTGGAGGTGGGGGCAGTGCCTTCTTCATGCTGAAGGGGAAGGGGTCTCAAGCCGCAGTGGCCGCACCGGTCGCCAAGCCGCCGGCGTTCCTCGATTTGCCGGACACGCTCGTCAATCTGTCCAACACCGGCAACGATCGTCCGCAATATCTGAAGGTCAAGATCGTCCTCGAATTGCCTGACCAGACCATGGTTGCACAGGTGCAGCCGGTGTTGCCGCGGGTGATGGACTCCTTTCAGACCTATCTGCGCGAATTGCGCCCGACCGATCTCGATGGTTCGGCGGGGCTTTATCGTCTGAAAGAAGAGCTAACCCGTCGCGTCAACAATGCGATCATGCCCAATCGCGTGAATGCCGTTCTGTTCAAAGAAATCGTGGTTCAGTGACGGTATTGATCAATGAATGGTAATGATCAGGTCGATCGGGAAGCACTTGCAGCGGAGTGGGGCCTTCCTAAGGAAGCCGGTGGCGACGTTCAGGATGTGATGGCTGCAATGCCGCCGGCCGCAGCACAGCCAAACGGCTCCGAGGTGAGTGCGTCGTCCGATGGCGGCAGCGCCTGGGCCGCGATGATCGATGAAAGCAAGGTCAGCCCGAAGGGCAGCGCCGAGCGCGTCCTCAATCAGGATGAAATCGATAGTCTGCTCGGCTTCAGTCTGGCTGACGTCAACCTCAACGACAATTCCGGCATTCGCGCCATCATCGATAGCGCGATGGTGTCTTACGAGCGTCTGCCGATGCTCGAAATCGTCTTCGACCGCCTTGTCCGGTTGCTGACGACCTCGCTGCGCAACTTCACCTCCGATAACGTAGAAGTCTCGCTGGATCGCATCACCTCGGTGCGCTTCGGCGACTATATCAACTCGATCCCGCTGCCGACTGTCCTGTCCGTCTTCAAGGCCGAGGAGTGGGAGAATTTCGGGCTCGTCACCGTCAATTCCAGCCTGATCTATTCGATGATCGATGTGCTGCTGGGCGGTCGTCGCGGCTCGGGCATGACCCGGGTCGAGGGCCGCCCCTACACGACGATCGAAACCAATCTCGTCAAGCGCATGGTGGAGTTGATCCTCGCCGACGCGGAACTGGCCTTCAAGCCTCTCTCGCCGGTGAAGTTCAATATCGACCGTATTGAAAGCAATCCGCGCTTTGCCGCGATCACACGGCCGGCCAATGCAGCGATCCTGATCCGGCTGCGCATCGATATGGAAGATCGCGGCGGCACCGCCGAGATCCTCCTGCCTTATGCGACCATCGAACCGATCCGCGGCGTTCTGCTGCAGATGTTCATGGGTGAAAAATTCGGACGCGACCAGATCTGGGAAGAGCATCTGGCCACCGAGATCGGGCAGGCGGCGGTCAGTGTTGATGCCGTGCTGTATGAAGCCAAGCTGCCGCTGCGTCAGATCATGGAATTGAAGGTCGGCGATACGTTGCCGCTGGAAATCCGGCCGGATGCGCAAATCACGGTGCGCTGTGGCGATGTTTCTCTGACGGAAGGCCGGATGGGCAGGGTCGGCGACCGCATTTCGGTTCGGGTGTCCAAGCACCTGCGCAAGCCGAAAATGACCTACGCCATGTTCGAGAATGCCGACGATTCTAGAAAGCGCCTGGAGGCACCGTGAGCTACAATTTTGGACTGATGATTGAGAGCCTTGTCTCGGTTCTGTTGTTTCTGACGATTTTGTATTGCGCACGTCTCAACAAGCAAATCGGCCAACTGAAGGCCGACGAAAAGCTGATGAAGGCCAGTATCGTCGAACTTGTGATGGCGACCGAAAAGGCCGAACGCGCCATCGGGGGTCTGAAGCTCACAGCAAAAGAGGCCGATGACACGCTCGGCGTGCGTCTGCGCGAATCCGAAGCCTATTGCACGGCGATGGCTGGCCATCTCAAGGCAGGTGAAGACGTGCTGAACCGCCTCCGCAAGCTCGCCTATGCCAACAAATTGCTGGCAGGTGATGCGGCGACGAGCAAGCCCGAGCCTGTCGCCCGCAGGGATGATGCAAGGTCCCAGGACACGAAGTCCGTCGTGGCGGCGGCCCAGGCGCTCGCCGAACGGGCGATGGCCCGAGTGAATGGTCGCGCGGCATGAATGACTTCCTGCAGAAGATCCGGCTGATTCCGATCGTCTTGATCGCTGCGGGTGGATTGCTCGCGCTCAAGCTGACGGGCATCATCATGGATGGTGGCTACACACTGGGCGCGGGGCATCAGGCTATTGTCGATCGCGCTCAGCGCGATGCGGAGATGAGGACCATCGCCGCCCGTCCGGTGCCGGTCGTGCGAGAGGATGAACGGCATGTGCCGTCGCTCCAGGGTGGATATCCCGAAGTGACCGGATCGGTTGCGGCGAAATCCAAGGATACTCAGAACAAGGACGCTCAGAACAAGGACGCGCCGAAGGATGGTGCGGTCGAGAATGCGCCGCTTGAGGCGGTGCAGCGCAAAGCGCCCGCCAACGGCACAATGGTTCAGGTCGATGCGAACCCGACATCCGCCTCCGAGCGGGCCTTGCTTGAGCGCTTGTCTGAGCGGCGACACGAACTCGAGAAACGCCAGAACGAACTCGACATGCGTGACACGTTGCTGAAGGCCGCGGAGCAGCGGCTTGAGACAAAGATCAACGACCTGAAGGATGCCGAGGCCCGCATCGTCGCCGCGACACAACAAAAGGAAGATGCGGAGAAAGAGCGTCTGAAGAATCTCGTCATGATGTACGAGAACATGAAGGCGAAGGACGCGGCCAAGATTTTCGACCGGCTCGATATCAAGCTCGCGACGGAAGTGGCGAAGATGATCCAGCCACGTCGCATGTCCGACATCATGGCGCAGATGACGCCCGAGAGTGCTCAGCGCCTGACTGTCGAACTGGCGAGCAGCTATCAGGATAATGGCAAGGCACGGCGTTCAGGCGCCGGTGAACTGCCCAAGATCGAGGGCCGTTCAAACGGCTCATGATCAACAGGGTTAACGGTGGCTTAATTGCTGACCGTTAGCTTTTGCCGTGTTCGATTGTTTTATTTTTGACGCAAGCAGTATGAGGGTCGGGCCATGGGCCGACTGACGCAGAACGCGTGGCGGTCCGGTATGACCGTATTAACGGCGACGGCGATAGGCCTTTTCGCGTTGCTCGGTGGCACCTCGACCGTTCACGCTCAGGCCGTTCCTGGCGAAGTTCAGATCGATCAGTCGAACGGCTTCGTTCGCATTCTCCTGCACCTCGTCGAGGAGGTCGAATCCGACGTCAATGTCGCCGGAGGTATCGTTGTTGTCTCCTTCAAGCGGCCGGTCGATATCGATCTCGGAAAACTGCAGTCCTCACTCCCCAATATCGTCGGCGTTGCGCGGCGCGACCCGGATGGTCGCGGCTTTCGCTTTTCGCTGACACGCATGGCGACGGTAAACTCGATGGCCGCCGGAGAGCGGGTTTATATCGATCTGTTGCCGTCAACTTGGACGGGGCTTGCTCCTGGCTTGCCAAAGGACGTCATTGAGGAGCTGTCGCGTCGCGCCCGTGAAGCGGAGCGCACTCTTCGCAGTCAGCGTCAGCTTGCCGTGAAGAATGAAAAGAAAGCGCGCGTAAGACTTGCGACCCAGCCCACATTCACGCGTTATGTTTTCGAACTCCCGGAAGTCATTTCGGTCACGAGCGATCGGGGCGTAGACGACGTCACGCTGGTCTTCGGCGCCAGGGTGAAATTCGACTTCGGCGAGATCAAGACGTCGCTGCCGTCCACTGTGAAGGCGATCGAGAGTTTCGATCAGAATGACGCGGTTTCCGTTCGCTTTGCTCTATCCGGCAAGGCTGACGTGCGGATGTTCCGGGAAGATCGAAACTATATCGTCGATATAGGTGCGTCGGATGCCAAGGAAGCTGTCGCTGTGCCAGCTGCGCCAAGTCGCACGGACGATGTCAGCAGATTTGGCACGGAGGCGGATCCCAAACCGGGATCACTCGCTGCTCTGGATGTGTCGCAAGCCGCACAGGCCCCCACGCCGGCACAATCCGAAGCCGCTGCGAAGTCGCTGACCGCACCGCAACCTGCGACCACCACAAACGCGCAGCCGGCAAACCAGATGCAATCGACAGCCACGCCACCAACGGCTATGCCTCAGGGCCAGGCGCGTCCGGCGACTGTTTTGCAAGAGAAGGCCGCGCCGGAAAAGCCGGTACAAGATCGGTCGGTGCAAGCGGTCGCTGCGCATGGAGCGACTCCCGGCGCGGAGCAAGGTAACATTGCCGCTGTGGTTCGCCGCCAAGGCGAGAGCCTGCAACTGACATTTCCGTTCCAGACGCCGACGTCGGCGGCGATCTTCCGGCGCGCGGGAGCGCTGTGGCTTGTGTTCGACACCCGCAACAAGGTCGACATCGCCGGGCTCTCCGGTGAAGCGAGTTCGATTGTTCGTTATGCGCAGGGCACGGCTTTGCCGGACGGCTATATTATCCGGCTGATGCTGGATCGTCCGCGGCTTGTCAGTGCGGCGGCTGATGGCGCAAACTGGGTTGTAACCATCGGCGACAATATCGTCGAACCGACGACGCCACTGGCAGTGTCGCGCAGCGTGTCCGAGACGGCACGTCCGACTATCGTCGTACCGCTCGAAAATGCCCGTGAATTGCATCGCGTCGCAGACCCGGACACTGGCGACAGTCTTCTGGTCGTGACCGCCATGGCGCCGGCGCGTGGCTTCATCAACCCACAGGACTTTGTCGAATTCCGCGCTCTGGCGTCGACGCAAGGGGTGGCGTTGCAGCCCCTGGCCGACGACCTTCAGGTGGAAGTGGCGGCGAATAACATCGTCATTGGTCGGCCAACCGGTCTGACTCTTTCAGGAGGCGGCGCGTCCGCGCGCGGCACGGCCGCGTACCGTCCGGTGATCCTTGATCCGCAATTGTGGGGATACGATCGTCAGGCAAACCTCGCCGATCGCCAGAACAGCCTGATTGCGACCGCGGCCGATTCCAGCGAGGCCAAACGAACCGCGTCGCGTTTTGACCTGGCCCGTTTTTACCTGTCTCGCGATATGTTCTCCGAAGCAAAAGGCGTGCTGGATGTCGCTCTGGCCGATGATCGTCCGACATCGGAGGATCCTTCCGGTTTGATTCTGCGCGCAGTTGCGTTGCTGATGCTCAATAGACCGAACGACGCTCTGAAAGAGCTGAACAATCCACTGCTAGGCGATTTGCACGATGCGCCGCTGTGGCGTGCGATGGCCAAAGCCCGTCTGGGCCGTTGGGAAGAGGCGCGCAAGGAGTTCAGGAACATTGAAGCCGCGATTACGGTTCTGCCGGTCGAGCTCCAGCGGATTGCGTTGATGGAGTCGGTGCGCTCCTCGATCGAGACGCGGGATTATGCCTCCGCCCAGACAACGCTGGTCGAATTCGATTTGCTCGGCACGCCATCGGAAATGCAGCCGGCCATGGCTGTCCTGCAGGGGCGTCTTGCGCAGGGCCTTGGCAAGAATGCAGATGCATTGCGCAATTATCGCGTGGCTGCGGATTCCCCGGATCGCAAGTCGGCGGCGGAGGGACAGTTGCGCAGCCTGGTCCTGCGTTATGAAACCGGTGATCTGAAGCGGCCGGAATTGATTGGCGAGCTCGAGACGCTGACCACCCTGTGGCGCGGCGACGAAACCGAGATCGAAGCGCTGCATAACCTGGCACGCCTCTACACCGAGGAACGACGCTTTCGGGATGCGTTCTACGTCATGCGGTCGGCGCTCAAGGCCCACCCGAATGCCGAAATGACGCGGCGGATCCAGGATGAGGCGGTCGTGACCTTCGACTCGCTGTTCCTGGCTGGGAAGGCCGATACCCTGCCGGCGGTCGAAGCGCTCAGCATGTTTTATGACTTCCGCGAACTCACGCCGATCGGACGTCGCGGCGACGAGATGATCCGACGTCTGGCCGACAGACTGGTTTCTGTTGATCTGCTGCCCCAGGCCGCTGAGCTGCTGCAGCATCAGGTGGACAATCGTCTTCAGGGAGCCGCCCGTGCGCAGATTGCCACGCGTCTTGCGGTCATCTACCTGATGGATCACAAGCCGGATCGTGCCCAAGCCGTGTTGCGTGCAACGCGGACCGCCGAACTGCCGACCGAGTTGCGACAGCTTCGGATGCTGCTGGAGGCACGTGCCGTCTCGGATATAGGGCGGCACGAATTGGCGCTGGAAGTCATCGGCAATATGGACAGCCGCGAGGCTATACGCTTGCGTGCGGATATCATGTGGTCGGCCAAGCGCTTCGGCGATGCATCAGAACAGCTTGAACTGTTGCATGGCGAGCGGTGGCGGAATTTCGCGCCGCTGTCGGATACTGAGCGGTCCGATATCCTGCGTGCCGCCATTGGCTATGCCTTGAGCGGTGACACGATTGGTTCGCGGCGGCTGCGCGAAAAATACGAAGCCAAGATGAACGAAGGGCCCGACAAGCGGGCATTCGAAGTCGCGACCGCGCCCTACGAAGCCAATGGCGCTGAGTTTCGAGCCCTCGCAAAGACAATCACTGCGTTCGATTCCCTCGATGCCTTCCTGCGCGATATGCGTGGCCGCTATCCGGAAATTGGCGCGATGTCGCAGGGTGAAGCGCAGCCACGGGATCAGAAGCAATCATCGCGCAATGCTGCGGATCCGACGCCAACGGCATCGCTTGCGAAACGCGTGGCGGAATAAAAAGAGCGCATCGCAGGCGCGTTCATCGCGACGCCTGAATGCATGTATTGCAAGGATGCCGAGGGTAAAACATTGATTGCAGTTTCTCATTCAACCAATTCAAAACTGAAAATATTCTAGTTCGTGGCATTCGTGCCATCGTCGCTCTGAATTCGTGCGCGAAACAGGCGCGTCCAACCAAAATCGCTTTACTCGATCTCCCTCGTCGCTGCATCTCGTCGCAGGCGCGAGTGCATTGGCTTTTGCCTCGCCGTGAAGTTCGGGAATGGGGCGAGGGCGGATGACGTTACGGGGCAGGGCTGCATTCAAGTCGAGCGTTCATGTCGTGGCATCCGGAATGGGAGTTGCTCTTCTCTCTGTGATGGGCGGCGCGGAAGGACGAGCACAGGTCGTGCTCGACACCATCGAGGTCCAAGGCTCAGGCGCCGGTGCCAACGATCCGCAATCGGCCTACGGCCCCGGCCAAGGCTACGTGGCTTCGCGCAGTGCCGCCGGTACAAAGACCGACACACCGATCAGCGAAATTCCGCAGTCCATATCGGTGGTGACATCGGAGGCGATCAGGGACCAGGGTGCCACGACGGTGCAGGAGGCCCTGCGCTACGTGCCGGGCACTTACGCCGATGCTTATGGCCCGGATACGCGCAGTGACGGCGAGCTTGTTCGAGGCACAACGCCGGTGACCTATCTCGACGGCTTGCGTCTGCTGAATGGAGGATACTGGAATCAGACCCGGCCGGATCCCTTCACGCTGTCGCGGATCGAGGTGCTGCGGGGTCCGGGATCGGTGCTGTTCGGCGATAGCCCCTCGGGTGGGCTGATCAATCTCGTCACCAAACGGCCGCAGGAACAGGAGCATCGCGAGATCGGCCTGCAGTATGGCAGCTTCAACCGGTAGCAGATCCAGGCTGACATGACCGGCAAGATGACTCCGGACGGGGAGTGGCTGTATCGGATCATCGGTATCTACCGC
>JAEYVN010000487.1 GCA_023431725.1 Pseudomonadota bacterium | reverse complement strand
TAAACCCGAATACGGTCAGCGCCGCCCAGAGCACCCACAGCGACAGATCGAAGGCCGCCATGGTCAGCGCGATGGCACCGCGGCCGAGCAGCTTCAGGATCGCGCGGGTCTTGCCGCCCTCCTTCTCCGCCAGCTTGGCAACCCGCGCCATTTCCCGCGGTGAATCGGAAATGCGCAAGCCGTCGAGTGCGGCGCGGGTACCGGCCTTGCCCTGCACGCGACCAATGTCGCTGGTCAGGCGGAACAGGTTTTCGGTCTTGTTCAGCTTCACCGCCTCGCGCGCAGCGCGAACCGCGACAGCTGGTTCAGTCAGCGAGGCACCGGCGAACGCCTTGCGCATCGCGCTCCAGTCCACCACCGACCGCAGCGAGCGCGTTACCGAATCTGCCATACGCGCGCTGATGCGACCGGTCTTGCGGGCTGCCTTCACCAGCGACAGCCCCGTTCGCGCCGGCGCGCCCGCGCCGAGCGAGGCGTAGGTTCCTGCCGTCACGGCAATCCCGACGGCCGACAGACCGAGAATGAGGTGATCGGCGTCCTTGCCGGACGCCAGATGCGAGCCCTCACGGATCATGTCGCGGATATCGCCAAAGACGAACAGGTCGCCGAGCGCCGTGCCGGCCAGACTGACGAGATGGTCCGGCTCGCCGACGATCAGGCCGCGGGTGAAATTCTCCGCGGTTGAAAGCGCACTCCCGGCCTTGGCGACCGCCGCATCGACCTTGGCGACGAGTTCCGGCGCAATGGTCACATTCCGGTCGCGCGCCAGATCGACGAAGCTTTGGGCGAGTTCGGCATCGCCGGTCGCCAGCGCCGCCTCGATCTCCTTGGTCGCAATCCCGGCGTTGAAACTGCGCGCCAGCTTGCGGTCAGCCAGCGCGGCCGGATCGTCCTGCACCGCCAGCAGCCATCCCGCCTCAATGGCGCGCGGCAGCAGCGCAAGCGCCGCGATTCCACAAATCACGGCGGCGATCGCCAGCAGCTTAACGCGCAGCAGCGAGGCGCGATTCCGCCCGGCCGGAGGTTCGGGGATGTACATGGGAGGGATCTCGATGGCGCTGTAGCTTGCCCGCTCAACCTGTTGTCGTCACTGAACTTTTCAATATCTCAACGCGATCCCTCAGCGGCTGGTTCGGCGTCATCGTTCCAGCTGGTTAATTGCCGAAAACCGCCATTGATTCACGCAAAAGCGCCGCTATGGTGCGGGAAATATAGGAGCCGTTCCCGACAAATTCGAGGCTCCTCCTAACCTGAGGCTCTGCACTATGGCCGATCACATCATTCCGCATTTCCAGAACGATGCCGGTGTTCCGGTGATCGAGGTCGGCGCCAAGGAGTTCATGTGCATCGGCGCGCGGCCGCCCTTCGACCATCCGCATGTCTTCTGCGACATGGGCGACGACACCGAGATCATCTGCGAATATTGCTCGACCCTGTTCCGCTACGATCCCAAGCTCGATCCGCATGAATCGCGCCCGCCGGAATGCGCTTGGACGCCGGAGGCCAAGGCGGCCTGATTCAGGTCAGCCAGGTGGGCTCTTCGCAAACCATCCTGATTGCAGGCGCCGGTATCGGCGGTTTGACGGCGGCGCTGGCGCTTAATCGTCTCGGCTACAAGATCATCATCGCCGAACAATCCGACAGCCTTGGCGACGTCGGGGCCGGCATCCAGTTATCGCCAAATGCAACGCGCATCCTGAATGCGCTTGGTGTTGGCGCGCGGCTCAAGAAGACAGCAGTCGTACCGGACGGCGTGTCCGTTCGTCACGCACGATCGGGCTCCGAAATCGTCTTCATGACGCTAGGCCATGGCGCGCAGTTTCGATATGGCGCGCCATACTGGATGCTTCATCGCGGTGATCTTCAGGCCGGCCTGCTCGAGGCCATCGCCGAACAACCCGACATTGCGATCAGGCTCGGAACGAAGCTCGACGATTTCGAAGTTCACCCGCATGGCGTGACCGCGCAACTGCGAACGGCAAGCAGCGTCGAAGAACAGCGTGTTGTCGGCATTGTCGGCGCTGACGGCTTGTGGTCAGCCACCCGCGCCCGCCTCGGCGACACGAGCAAGCCGCGCTTCCGCGACCGCACCGCCTGGCGCGCGACGCTGCCGGCGTCAGACGTGCCGGATCAATTCCGCCGGCCGGTGACGTGGCTATGGCTCGGGAAATACGCTCATCTCGTGCATTACCCCGTCCGTGGCGGGGCGCTGATCAACATCGTCGCCATCGTCCATGATCGCTGGAGCGAGCCGGGCTGGTCGGCACCGGGCGCGCGCGATGAATTGCTCCGCCGCTTCCCCGAGGGTGAATGGACGGACGACGCACGCGACCTGCTGGCCATGCCAGACAGCTGGTCGAAATGGGCGCTGTTCGACCGCGACGATGCCGGCTTCCCCGGCCAGGGACCGGTTACATTGCTCGGTGACGCGGCGCATCCCATGCTGCCCTTCCTCGCACAGGGCGCAGCCATGGCGATCGAGGATGCCGCTGTGCTGGCGCGCTGTCTTGGATCAGGAAACGACGCTCCCGCCTTGGCCATGCGTCAATACGAGACCGAGCGAAAAAAACGCGTTCGACGCGTGCAGAGTGGCGCGCGCGCCAACAGTCGCAATTATCATTTGTCCGGCCCGTCGGTGATCGCCCGCAATCTCGCCATGCGCTGGCTCGGCGGCGAGCGGCTGCGCGCGCGCTACGACTGGATCTACGACTGGCGGCCGGATTGAGCGTTGCGCCTAACGCTCCGCCCGCCCGAAGACGTCCATCAATTCCGCGATCTTCTTGCGTTGCTCGGCACGATTGCCGGATGTGATTGCACCTTCCACGCAATGGGCGACGTGATCGCGCAGCACTTCTTCCTCCACTTTGCGCAACGCGGCGCGCACCGCGGAAAGCTGCGTGACGATGTCGATGCAATAGCGGTCCTCCTCGACCATGCGGGAAAGACCGCGCACCTGTCCTTCGATGCGCCGCAATCTTTTCGTAACCTGGGCCTTGGTTTCCTGTTGCATGCCGTCTATATACCCCTACCGGGTATAGGTTTCAAGGAAAAGCCAATGACGCACGGCGCGCACAACCACTCGCACAATCACGCGGGATGCAGCCACGGTGCAGTTTCCGCGGCGCAAACTGTGATTGATCCCGTTTGCGGCATGAGCGTCGATCCGGCGACCGCGAAGCACCGCCACACTTATCAGGGGCACGAATATTTCTTCTGCTCGGCAGGCTGCCGCACGAAATTCATCGCCGATCCGCAAAAATATCTGTCACCGAAGCCGACCGCGGCTGACGATGTGCCAGAGGGCACGATCTACACCTGCCCGATGCATCCGGAGATCCGCCAGATCGGGCCCGGCTCCTGCCCGATCTGCGGCATGGCCCTCGAACCCGAATTGATCTCGGCGGATAGCGGCCCCAATCCCGAACTCGCCGACATGACGCGGCGTTTCTGGATCGGCCTCGCGCTAACATTGCCGGTGTTTGTTCTGGAAATGGGGTCGCACCTGACGGGAGCGCACGGCCTTGTGCCACAGCCCTGGTCGAACCTGGTCCAATTCGCGCTCGCCACACCCGTGGTCGCGTGGGCCGGCTG
>JAEYVN010000443.1 GCA_023431725.1 Pseudomonadota bacterium | reverse complement strand
AGCGCGCCCTGCCAGCCGGCGACCTGGATCGCCACGGCCGGATACAGAAACGCAAAACCGAGCATGAACGGCAGGACGAATTTTGCGAAGGCGGCGCGTCGATGGGCGGCCTTGAGGCTCGCACCGTTCGGCTTTTTCGCTGCCCGCCGCTGCGCCAAGGGACGGACGACGAAGGAGACGAACAGGCTGATAAGCATGGCGCCGGCGACCATGGCCGCCAGCAGCATCGGCCGTTGCTGCAGGATCAGTTCGTTGCGGATGTTGACGGTGGTCTGCAGGCCGATCAGCGGCAGCAACACACCGAACATGACGAGGCCGGCGAGGAGGGCATCCTTCAACCCGCGCAGGACATCGATGCGCGGTTGTACCTTCTCTCCCATGTCAGACCTTTTCGACCTCGGGACGGCCGAGCAAGCCCTGCGGCAGGAAGATCAGCACGATCGCCAGGATCGAGAAGGCCGCAATGTCCTTGTAGTCGGTCGAGAAATAGGCGGACCAGAAGGTCTCGATCAGTCCGATCAGGAGGCCGCCGATCACCGCGCCGGGCAGCGAACCGATGCCGCCGAGCACGGCGGCGGTGAACGCCTTGATGCCGGGCACGAAGCCGTCGGTGAAGCTGATCACGCCGTAATACATCAGGTACATCGTGCCGGCGACGCCGGCGAGCGCGGCGCCGATGACGAAGGTGATGGAGATGGTGCGATCGACATTGACGCCGAGCAGCGACGCCATTTTCGGATCCTGCTCGCAGGCGCGCTGCGCACGGCCGAGCGGCGTCTTGGTCACGACGTACCAGAAGATCGCCAGCGACACCGCCGTCACGATCCAGATGATCAATTGCCGATAGGACAAGGTCACCTGATAGCCGTCGCGCTCCATCAGCACGATGCTGTTCTGCACGATCGGCGGGATCGATTTCGGCCGCGGACCCTGCGCGACCTGGACGAAATTCATCAGGAAGATCGACATGCCGATCGCCGAGATCAGCGGCGCCAGGCGAAACGATCCCCGCAAGGGACGATAGGCGACGCGCTCGATACCCCAGCTGAGCAGCGAGGTGACGAGCATCGAGACGATGAGCACGATCAGCAGCACGAGGAAAATCGACGTCATCCCCAGCCAGGCCGTCAGGATCACCACGGCGATGAGCGCGACGAAGGTCGAGACCATGAACACATCGCCATGGGCGAAATTGACCATGCCGATGATGCCGAAGACCATCGTGTAACCGATGGCAATCAGGCCATAGATCGAGCCCAGCGTAATGCCGTTGACGAGTTGCTGGACAAACCCTTCCAACATGCGACGCGCCTTTTCCCCGATGTCCCCGAACCGGCTCGTCGGACAGACGCCGAACGACGCCCGTATGACTGTTGTTTCTTAGCAGCGTGTTCAGCTTGCAGCAACGCGTCGGCAGCGAAAGCTGCATTTGGATCAGTGGCCTGTGGACGTTTGCCGCAATCTCCGCGTCCGCTCTCTCGGTCGGGGCGAAGTTCCTCGCTGAGCTGAAATTTTACGCTGTCTTTGCTCTCGGAAACAGGGACGCGGAACGGCGCCGGGCTTCTGCGCGTTATTTGACCGGGCAGGGGCCTCCAAGGAGCCTACTATGGGTAACCAACAGCAGCAGAGTAATCCAGGCCAGGGCGGCGGCCAGCAGGGTGGCCAGCAACAGAAGCCGGGCCAGCAGACCCAGAATCCGGGCCAGGGCGGCCAGCACGGTGGTCAGCAGAAGCCAGGACAGGGCGGCCAGCGCTAGCCTCTGACCTTGTCAGTGAATGGAGGCCCCGTCGTTACGCGACGGGGTTTTCATGTGCGAAATTTTCTGAATCTTGGCCGTCGAGGCGAACCCGTCTAGTCTCCGACGCATGACAGCCGGCCTTCCCTTATTCCACCTTTATGGCGATCCACCGGACGAGCAGGCCTTCGACTTCATCCATGTCGAAACCATCGCCTCGCGCTCGTCGCCGAACGAGTGGCTGATCCGCGCGCATCGCCATCGCAATCTTTTCCAGATCCTCGTCATTACACAGGGCGGCGGCGAGATGACGTTCGAAGCGTCGATTCGGCCGTTTGCGGCGCCCTGCATCATGGTGATCGCGCCGAGCATGGCGCATGGCTTCCGCTTCAACGCCGATGTGACCGATGGCTGGGTCATGAGCTTCAGCGACGATGTTGCGTCGCGGCTTGGCGAACGATCGGGGGAGGCGATCACGCAACTGAACGCGTTGGCGGCCGAACCGCTGATGGCGTTCGATCCCGCACGCGATGACGGACGGCTGGTGCGCCTCTGCCGTGATCTGCAGCAGGAAAGTTTTCTGGCGCGCGACGGCTACAAACTGGCGATGCGCGCCTTGCTGGCCTTGATCGCCATCGAGATCGCCCGTCAGTCGGCGAGCCGCGCACGCAGTGGCGCGGTAACGCTGATGCCCGCCGATGCGACGGTCGAGGCGTTGAAGCGTCTGGTGGAGGAGAATTTCCAGACCGAGCGGCAGATCGGCTTTTACGCCTCGGCCCTGGCGATGACGCCGGACCGGCTGAATGATCACGTCAAGCGAGCCACCGGCGTCACCGCGGGGCATCTGATCCGCCAGCGCGTCCTGACCGAAGCGAAGCGCGAACTGGTGTTCACGGGGCGCGCGATCCACGACATCGCCTATGCGCTGGGATTTACCGATCCGTCGCATTTTGCGCGGTTTTTCCGCA
>JAEYVN010000435.1 GCA_023431725.1 Pseudomonadota bacterium | reverse complement strand
CGCCCTTGGCTACAGCGGTTACACCGCGTTCAATGTCGACGGCAGCGCGCGACCGCCGCTCGACCGCAAATACGACGCGATGATCTTCCTGCACCTGCTGGAGCACCTGCACACGCCAGAAGCCTGTCTTGCGGCCTTTCTGCCATTCCTGAAGCAGGACGGCATCATGACCGGCGGCTCGCCGACCATGCCGAAAATCTTCGCCGATCTCGGCTATGAGAACCGCCTCAGGAAGAATGCCGGACGCTTCGGTCATGTGAGCGTCATTTCGCCGGAACGCATCGAGAAATTTGCCGACGCGCATGACCTAAAGGTCGCATTCATGTCGGGCTCGTTCCTCGCCCGCAACAACGGCAAGGCGATCGAGAATTCGTCCGCCTGGCTGCGGCTGAATGTGGCGTTCGGCTCGCTGTTTCCCTCGCTCGGCAGCGAGGTCTATTTCTCGCTGAGGCGATAGATTCAGGTCAGCTTTTCGGCCGCCGGAAGCGTGCGGTATGCGGCGAACGCGCCCCAGGCGGCGATCAGCGACAAGATCAGCGAGATAATGGCGTTGTAGCCGGCGAGCGAAAGGCCGAGGAAACTCCACGGGATTTCGTCACACCGCACGACCCTGATCGACTTGAGCTTGTCGAGCAACCCGCCCGCCGTCCCGAGGTCCGAAATCGAGCCCGAGCAATCCTGCGGGCCGGCCCAGAACTTCCACTCCACGCCCGCGTGATAGGCGCCGAGCCCGGCATTCCACAGCATGCCCAGCGCGATGACCACCAGCGCTGCGATCAGCACCTTGCGCGAGGCGCCATAGGCGAGACCGACCAGCACCAGCCCAGCCAGCGGGATCGAGAAATAATAGGCGTAGCGCTGCTCAAGGCACAGCGGACAGGGCGGCAGCCCCACGACCACCTGGAAGAACCAGGCGCCCCCGATGGTGGCCAATCCCAGCAGCGCAATAGCGCCGGCCGCCAGCTTCACCGGCTCGTTTCGCTTCAGATCTTCAAGCAGGCTCAGCTGGCTCATGTCGGTCCCATCGCATGCTGCGAACGCGGCCGGTTTCACGGCAAAGGTGCCGCCCCGTCAAGACACAGGACCGCGATATGGTCGAGAAGCTGCGGAGGACGCCGATTCCCGCTTGATCGGCAGAGGCGATCCCCGTATGTCTCCGCCGGGATGGCAGAAATTCTGCCCTTCCCCGCGCCCGGAAAGCTCTTTTCGCGGCGTTGCCCCTGTGGCGGAACTGGTAGACGCGCTCGACTCAAAATCGAGTTCCGCAAGGAGTGCTGGTTCGATTCCGGCCAGGGGCACCATCTGCCCGTATGGGCACAGCCGCGGCGCGGCGTGCAGCCGCCTATCCCGTTTGCCGCAAGACACAGCCCCGACCGACAAGCATCAATCGTGTGCGCTGAAGCGCCCGTGCCGTGCATTGGCCGTCAGGCGCGCAAACTGCGCATGACTGAGGTGGAGCAGCGTCTCGTGGTCGCCGGCCTCCATATAAATGTCCGGCTGCATTTCGATGCTGTCGTCGATGATGACATCCAGCCCGTAGCATGAGCCGACAGCCGGCACCGCACCATGCGCGCAATCGCGAAACAGATGCTTGATCTCGGTCTCGTCGGCCATCTCGACCTCCTCGCCGAGCCTGCTGCTCAGATCGGACAATCGAAGCTGGTGCGATGCAGGCATGATAGCCAGCATGTAGCCGCCATCACGTCGCAGCACGACGCCTTTGGCGACCCGGTCGCCAGAGATATGGCAAGCCTGAGCCGTCCGATTCGATGACATCGTGAGTTCGTGCGGGATCTCACGATACTGAATATTTTCAGCCGCGAGATATTTTTGAAGCGTGGGAGCAATAGACATGGCGTGCCTCCGATTTTGCACGCACGCCGTTCGTCGTGACGGTCCCTTCGCGAGGCATCGCCGCACGGGCGGCTGCGTCTCTTCAAAAGTAAGCGCTGCTTGTGCGGGTTGCAATTTGCATCCGGTGACGGAAACGCACGTGTCGTTGACTGATAGCAGCAAAAAATGCGGGAACCGCGCGTTGATAGGGAGTTAGTCCGCCCGATCGAGGAAAAACGTCTCCATCAAGCCGGCACCCTTCACTTCAAGTGCGCCACGCGGCGTGATCGTAAACGCATTGTCCAGCCGGTCCGCAATGATCTTCGTCACATGCACGCGATCCGGTACGCCGTGCGATTCCATGCGGCTCGCAATATTCACCGTCGTGCCCCAGATGTCATAGGCGAACTTGCGCTCGCCGATCACGCCCGCGACTGCCGGCCCCGCATGCAAGCCGATCCGCAACTGGATCGGGGCTCCCAACTCCTCGCGAATATCGGCAAGCGAATCCAGCATTGCCAGGGCCAGACGCGCGGCCACTTCGGCATGGTCGTCGCGTGGTTCCGGGATGCCGACGGCAACCATATAGCCGTCACCGATCGTCTTGATCTTTTCGGCATCGAACTGCTCGACCAGCCGGTCGAATGAGGAGAACACCCGGTTGAGAACGCCAACCACATCCGACGGCGAAAGCCCGGCCGTGAAGGGCGTGAAGTTGACGATGTCGGCAAACAGGATCGTCGCTTCGGGGATGTGATCCGCGACCATGCTGGCACCATCATTGATGCGCTCGACCACAGCCTTCGGTAGAATGCTCAGCAGCAATGTCTCGTTGCGTTCCTTGGCCAGACGGATTTCCTCCATCATGGCCCGCTCGCGATCGCGCAGCATCTTGTTTTCCAGGGACGACCGGATGCGCGCGCGCAACAGCGCCGGCGCAAATGGTTTCGGCAGATAATCGACCGCGCCAGCCTCAATGCAGTGGACGATTGAATCCATCTCATCCAGCGCGGAAATCATGATGACCGGAATTTCCGACGTCCGCGGCTCATGCTTGAGGCGATTCAGCACCTCGTAGCCGCTCATCTCGGGCATCAGCACATCGAGAAGGATCAGGTCGAATGCACGCAATGCGACGATCTCGAATGCCTCCTTGCCGGAGGCCGCGACCTCGACCGCATGGCCATCACGGCTCAACTGACGCGCCAGCAGATCGCGATTGGAGGGGTTGTCATCGACAACCAGGATTTGACCGGCAATCGACCGGTGGGCCGCAGCCTGCTGCGATAGCCGAAACGCGTCCAGCACCCGCGACGCTTCGGCGAAATCCGGTTCCGACTGCGCACGACCAAGCGAGGCATCACCCGAAAAGGCGACCAGCGCATCGATACGATCCAGCATGCCATCGGCGGCGGCCAGCAACTTCTCCAGGTCGGGCAACAAGGACACATGACCGCTGTCCCGCGCATCCTCGACCATCATCTCGCCGTAGCCCTTGACCGCATTGATCGGCGTGCGCAGGTCGTGACGCAGCCGGGTGCGATAGCCATCGATATCGGAGAGATCGCCGTCTTGGCGCAGCACCTCGTCGAGCAGCGCCTGCAAGGCCAGGCCGGCGCTGCGAATCCGGTCAAGATCTGCGCGATAGTCGGTCAGCCCGGCC
>JAEYVN010000421.1 GCA_023431725.1 Pseudomonadota bacterium | reverse complement strand
GACGGGGGCACTGACGATCAAGAAAAATACGGCCGTCGGATTTACAGCGTCAATGCGCCCAGATCAGCAGCACGACGCCGATCACGATCAAGACAATCCCGAAGCCTTCGCGCGCCGAAATCTTCTGATGGAAGATGAAGCTTGAGATTGCCTGCGCGAACAGGACTTCGACCAGCGCCACGGTGCGCACACTGGCGGCGGTCGCCAGTGCAAAAGCCAGAAACCAGAATTGCGATGCCGTCGCGCCCATGAAGCCCGCGAACAGCGACGGTCGCCATTGCTGCAAAATCGCCCGCATCACATCCGGCGTGCGGATCAACAGATACACGGACAGAATAACCGCCTGCAGCAACAGGCCGACGACCAGCGTGAAGGTCGCCGCCATCATGTAATCGGACAGGTTCAGGCTGAGGATCGCCCCGCGATAGCCGACCGCCGACAGCGCGAACATCGCGCCCGATGTCAGCCCGAGCAGGGTCGGTCGCCAGCTATCCGACGGTGCGCCGCCCGGCTTGAGCGACATCACCACGACACCCGCGGTGGCGATCAGGATCGCCGCGATCATGCCGAGGCTCAGCGCGTCGCCGAGAAAGATCAAGCCGAACAGGGCCACCTGGATCGGTTCGGTCTTGATATAGGCAATGGTGACGACGAACGAACGTTCGCCCATCGCGGCCAGCATCAACGCGGTGGCAACGATCTGCGCTCCCATGCCGACGACGATCCACGGCCAGAATATCGCCGGCGGCGTCGGCAGCGATGCGCCTGTGACCAGGATCAGCGCCAGAAGAAAAACCACCGAAAACGGCGCGCCGAACAGGAAGCGTACATGCGTCGCGCCGGTCGTGCCGAGTGTCGCAGTCAGTTCGCGCTGCATGGCATTGCGGATCGTCTGTCCTGCCGCAGCGAGAACAGTGAACACGATCCACAGCCAGCCCGTGTCGGTCATCGATCACATCATCCGGTCATCGCCCGCCAACGGGTCCGCGCAAAGCGCGGCCCGATGACAGGCTCCGGCGGGCGATCCAGTCAACACAGGTTCTTTTCGCAGATCCTGGATGCCCCGCCTGCGCGGGGCATGACACGGAGACGGGCTGATGCCGGGTCGGCAAATCACGCCGTTACGATTTCACGCGCCGTGCCGTCGGCGGCCCATTCGGTCACCGTGCCGTGCTTGTTGTCGACTTCGGCGAGCATGTCGAAATAACGAATCGTCGGATAAGCGCCGGTTCGCTTCTTCACCGCCTCGAACCATTCTTCGCCATGCGCCTTTTCGGCCGCTTCGATCGAAGGCCACACGTAAACGCCGGCGCCGGTCCCTTCGGCCTCGCCAACGCCCCACAGGAATTGCTTGCGGACGAGGTCCTTGTTGGCGGCCCATTTCGCGGTCACGCCGCGCACGGCCTCAAGCTCCTTGTCGCGGTCATGCCCAGCGGGGAAATTGAAAGTAACGATTTCAAGGATCATGGCCGTGCCCTCTGCAATTCAGGTCGGCCAATATCGCACGCTGGAGGGAGAAGCGGATAACTTTTCTTGCCGTACCGTCATGCGCTCCGCACAGCGGTGAGCATGTAGTTCACGTCCATATCGTCGGACAGCTGCCAGCTATCGGCGCGCACGCGATAGATCACCCCGCGCTCGTCCACAACCTGCAGTCCGGCCGCACTCATTGCATCTTCCAGTTCGCGCGGTGTGACAAACTTGTCCCAGCGGTGCGTTCCGCGCGGCAACCAGCGCAGCACATACTCGGCACCGACGATGGCCAGCGCGAAACTTTTCATGGTGCGGTTGAGCGTGGCGGCAATCATCAGCCCACCCGGCTTCACCATCTCGCCGCAGCGGCGAATAAACAGATCGACATCGGCGACATGCTCGACCACCTCGAGCGCCAGCACCACATCGAACCGCTCGCCCTTGTCGGCCAGCGCCTCGGCCGTGACCGGACGGTAATCGATCAGGAGATCGGTCTGCGCCGCATGACGACGCGCCACCTCGATGTTGGCTTCCGACGGATCGGCGCCGACCACCTTGGCGCCCAGCCGCGCCAGCGGCTCGGACAGGATGCCGCCGCCGCAGCCGATATCGAGGATGCGCAGGCCTGAGAGGCAGCCGATCTGTTTCGGATTTCGTCCAAAATGAACCGCGACCTGATCGCGGATATAGGACAGCCGCACCGGGTTGAACTTGTGCAGCATGGCCATCGGCCCGCGCTCATCCCACCACCGCGCGGCGAGCCTTGAAAACTGCTCCACCTCGGATGGATCGATGGTTGAGGTACCCGGACCTGGCATCTGCGACCTATGCTAAAGTTAACGCGGCGCCCGGCGAGAGGCGTATTCGATCCCGTGTGTACGGGATTTACCGCGGCGAAACACCCCGCTTGCCATCACTTTTCACTGAATCCGGTGGGTTGCAGGCCTGTCATCTCGCCGTTATGAATACGCCGCCTTTGCACCGGTGCGTCTGCCCTGCCCGCCGCGTGCGTTTTGATCCTCGGGGGCGCCGATCCTTTCATGTCACGTCTTGTGCTGAAATTCGGCGGAACGTCGGTCGCCGATATCGACCGCATCCGCAACGTCGCGCGTCATGTGAAGCGCGAATATGACGCCGGCCACGATGTGGCGGTGGTTGTCTCCGCCATGTCCGGCAAAACCAACGAGCTCGTGGGCTGGTGCCGCGATGCCTCGCCGATGCACGATGCGCGTGAATACGATGCCGTCGTGTCGTCTGGCGAACAGGTAACCGCGGGACTGCTGGCCATTGCGCTGCAGAACATGGGCGTGACGGCCCGCTCCTGGCAGGGCTGGCAATTGCCGATGTACACGAGCAATGCGCACGGCTCCGCCCGCATCGAGGACGTCAACGGCGCCGAACTCGTCAAGCGCTTCGAGGAGCGCAAGGAAGTGGCGGTGATCGCCGGCTTCCAGGGCATCCACAAACAGACCGGCCGCATCACGACGCTCGGCCGCGGCGGTTCCGATACATCCGCCGTCGCGATTGCTGCTGCGATCAAGGCCGATC
>JAEYVN010000268.1 GCA_023431725.1 Pseudomonadota bacterium | reverse complement strand
CGCTGCGTGCCGTCGGGCTGCGACATTGATGAGATGCCGACATAGGCGTTCGGCTTGATGTCGGCCATGCTGGCCTTGACGATGGCCGCGACGCCGACGTTGTCGGCGAGCTTGATCGTCAGGTCTTGGCTGTCGCGCGACTTGACGGTCATCGTCGGCCCATCGATGGCGACAATCTCGCCACGGACGCGAACCGGCTTGTCCTGGGCCACTGCGCTACCGGCAAGAAGCCCGGTTAGCAGAGCGGCCCATATGACGAAAAATGACGAGGATCTCAGGCGAACCATCATGACGTCCTCCCTCGCGGCGACACGAGGCGCATCGCACGTGCGCCTTGAGAACACCGCGCCGCAGACACTATTCCTTCAGTAGTATCCCGGCGTCGCCCCGCCATCGACCGGAATCGCCGCCCCCTGGATATGCCGGCCCCTCTTACTGCACAGGAACAACGTGAGTTCGGCGATGTCCGCCGGCTCTGCCATCCGTCTGATGCCATCACGGGCGACCGCCTGAGCACTGATTTCTCCAACGGTCTTGCCCGCCGCTGTTGCGCGTTGCGCGAACAGATCCTGTATTCGATCAGTGTCCGTCAGACCAGGATGGATGATATTGACGCCGACGCCATCCTTCATGCCAAGATGGGAAAGCGCCTTCGAGAAATTCGCCATGGCCGCGTTGCACGAGCCGCCAATCGTGAAATCCGCGCTGGGCGTTCGCGCCGCGCCACCGCCGATGTTGACGACACTGCCCTGCGCGTCCACCAGCATCGGCCAGAACAACCGCGACAGTCGCACGCACCCGAAAAATTTCAGGGCAAATCCGTCGAGCCAGAGATCATCCGACAATTCGAGAAATTTTCCGGCCCTGGTCGCACCGGCATTGTTGACGAGAATATCGCAGCGCCCGAGCCCCTTTCTCACAAGGGAATGCAGCTTCTCGCAATCGGACAGCTTGCGCAGGTCGAGCGCTGCCGTCACCGGCCTTGGGCCGCCGGTCTTGGCAATGGCTTCGGCCGTATCAGCCAGGTTTTTCTCCGACAAGGACGCGATGACCGTTTGCGCGCCCTCGCGCGCGAAAGCTTCAGCAATACCGCGTCCGATTCCGCGACTGCCACCGCTGACGACGACAATCTTGTCCTTGAACTCACCCACCCCTCGCTCCTATCGCGATGCGGCGCGACGAACCGGCACCGCCGCGCCCGCATCGACCGAAGATGCCGGCCTTCGCGGCCGATCGAGAACACCAATGACGTCATCAAGCAACGCGTAAATCTGCTCGAGGCGGGCTGGTCCAATCTCATGCGCCAGTTTGGCGTAGATCGATTCCGATTGCGGCGCGACCGCCTCGAACAGACGATGCCCCTTTGAGGTCAGCGAGACCGTCACACGCCGTTGATCGGCCTTGTTGGCGCGGCGGGTGACCAGGCCATCCGCTTCAAGTTTCGGCAGTATGCGCGACAGGCTTGCGGCATGCAGGCAGCAGGCGCGGCTGAGTTCGGCAATATCCAGCGCTTCCGCCTCATTAAGCGCGCGGACAATCCGCCATTGTTGATCGGTGAGACCGTGATCGGTGAGATGCGGACGGAACCGCTGCATGACGGCTTCCCGCGCCAGCATGAGCTGCATCGGCAGCGAACGCTGGAACGGGCGCATGCGTTCTTTCATAGTCCGTCCTCGACGCCGTTCCGCAGCGTGCCGATCTCCGGCACCGTCACCTCGATCACATCGCCTGGCTTCAGCCATTTCGGCGGATCGAAGCGCGCGCCGGCGCCCGTCGGCGTGCCGGTGACGATCATGTCGCCGGGCTTCAGCGTGGTGAATGTGGTGATGTAGGCTAGCAGCGCGCCATAATCGAACATCATGTTCGCTGTCGTGTCGTCCTGCCGCACCTCGCCATTCACCTTTGTGGTGAGATGCAACGGCTTGCCGTATTCGATCTCGTCGGCGGTCACCATCCACGGGCCGATCGAGCCCGACCGGTCGAAATTCTTGCCCTGCGTAACGTTGAACTTGGCGTGCCGCACCCAGTCGCGGATCGTGCCTTCGTTGCACAGCGTATAGCCAATGATGTGCTCGGCGGCCTGATCGGCGGTGATGCGATGGCATTCCTTGCCGATCACGATCACGATCTCGCCCTCGTAATCGAGCTGCGGCGATTCCGGCGGACGGATCAGCGGCTGGTCGTGACCGACGAACGAGCCCGGCGTGCGGAAGAACATGCTGGGATACTTCGGCTTCTCCGAGCCGTCCTTGTATTCCTCGTTGCGATTGCCGTAGTTCACACCGATGCAGAGGATTTTCTCCGGGCCGATGACCGGCGGCAACAGCTGCACCTCCGATAGCGGGAAGTCCGGCCGCACGCGCGACGCTGCATCCATCATCTCGTTCAGCGCATCAGCGCGCAGTACATCGAGCAGCGAATGGAGCCGCGGCAGCCGTGGACGCACATCGACAACGCCATCGTCGATGACCGCCCCGTAACCAGGCCGACCACGACGGGTAAAACTGACTAATTTCATTCTGCCGCTTCACTCGTCAAAAGGCCGGCGCGTGACAACACACCATCGAGACGCTTTTCCAGTTCGGGCAGCGCCGGGACCATTGGCAGGCGATGCTCGTTGCGTTCGATGATACCAAGACGCTTGGCCATGTATTTGATGGGGATGGGATTGGTATCGTAGAAAATGGCCTTGTTGAGATCGTGCAGGCGATGATGCAGGTCCTGCGCGGTCTTGAGATCGCAGCGCCACACGGCTTCGCACAGATCGGACAGAACGCGCGGCCGCAGGTTGCCGACCGCATTCATCAGGCCGCACGCGCCGATCGCCATCATCGGGAACGACGATTCCTCGAGGCCGACGAAAATCTTGAAGTCATGCCCGGCCGCGGCCAGGCACTCGGTGACGAAATCGAGATCGAGCGAGGCGTGCTTCATGCCGACGAAATTCGGCGACTTGTCGCGCAATTCCTTCACCGTGTCGATCTTGATGTCGATCGCGGCCCGGCCGGGGATATGATAGATCATCCACGGCAGATCGATGCCTTTCATGACTTCAAGATAATACGCGATCATGCCACGCTGCGGCGGCCGCGTATAATAGGGCGTGACGATCAGCAGCGCGTCGGCGCCAACCTTGGCGGCATGTTCAGTGAGAATGCGCGTTTCCCAGATCGCCTGCGAACCCGTGGCAGCGACGATCGGCATCCGCCCTTTCGCGACTTCGACCGCGAGCGTCACCAGCCGGTTGCGTTCCTCTGTCGTCAGCGACGCCGGCTCCGATGTCGTGCCGTTCACCAGGATACCATGCGATCCTTCGCGGATCTGCATTTCAATCATCCGCGCATAGGTATCGTAATCGACCTCGCCGTTCTTGAACGGCGTCAGCAGCGGCGGAATCGAACCCTTGATGCGATCAAGCGGCAACGGCATGGACGGCCTCCCGGAGTGTCTTAGTGTCCTGTCCCAACGCTTCGTATTCCCTCGCCGCGACTGCTTGAACGAAGCCGTTGGGACAGAAGGACACTAGCAACTTTTGATTCTAGTGCGGTCTTGTTTCTGACGTTCCGATGGAGAGATCACCGCAAGTGTGATCGGAACGTCAGAAACACCGCACTAGCGATAAACGCTCTTTTGTTTCCTGCCGCAACCGGCTTGACGTCCGGCCCGGAGCAATGATTAACATGTTAAATGTCTCCGCTGGGGCGCGTCAACGACCCCGAAAACAGGCGACGAGGAGGATCAACGCAATGCCGCACATCATCGTGGAATATTCCGGCAATCTGGACGGTGCTGTGGACGTGCCCGGCCTGTTGAATGCACTGCACCAGGCGATGATCGATACCGCTGTCGCAGAAACTGCCGCCATCCGCACCCGCGCCATTCGTCTCGAACATTTTTGCGTTGCCGACCGCGATCCGAAAAACGGCTTCGTGCATATTACCGTTCGCATGCGCGAAGGTCGCCCGAAGGAGGCCTATCAAAAGGTCGCAGATGCACTGATGGCGGCCGCCGAGACATCGCTGGAGCGTGCTTTTGCGTCGCACCCGCTGCAGCTCGCGGTGGAAATTCAGGAAATGAACCAGCTCACGCTGCGCAAGAATACCGTCCGCGGCAAAGAGAAGGCGGCATGAGCACCGCGCTCGATGAGACGATCGCGCGTGCGGAAGCCTATCTGGCCCGCTTTCGCAAGGGCACCGTTGCTCATCTGATCGACGGCAAGCCGGACCTCGGCAACGGCGAGACATTCGAGACGGCCTCGCCTGTCGATAACACCGCCATCGCGCGGGTTGCGCGGGGCGGCGCGACGGAGATCGATCGCGCTGCCAAAGCGGCGATGAAGGCTTTTCGCACCAACTGGGCTCATACCTCCGGCGAGAAGCGCAGAGCGATCCTGCACAAGATCGCCGATGCGATCGAAGCGCGCGCCGACGAGATTGCCTATGTGGAATGCATGGATACGGGTCAGCCGATCCGTTACATGGCAAAGGCGGCGCTGCGTGGCGCGGAGAATTTCCGATTCTATGCCGATCGCGCCCCCAATGCCGCAGACGGGCTGTCGCTGCCGACCGAAACGCATCTCAATTACACGATCCGGCAGCCGATCGGCCCCGTTGGTGTCATCACGCCATGGAACACGCCGTTCATGCTGTCGACCTGGAAGATCGCGCCGGCGCTCGCCGCCGGCTGTACGGTCGTCCACAAGCCGGCGGAATGGTCCCCCCTCACCGCGCAACTTCTTGCCGAGATCTGCCTTGAAGCCGGCTTGCCGGCGGGCGTGCTCAATGTCGTGCACGGCCTCGGTGAAGAGGCCGGCAAGGCGCTGACCGAGCATCCCGACATCAAGGCGATCGGCTTTGTCGGCGAAAGCACAACGGGTTCGGCGATCATGCGCCAGGGTGCGGCCACGCTGAAGCGCGTGCATTTCGAATTGGGCGGCAAGAATCCGGTGATCGTATTCGGCGATGCCGATATCGACCGCGCCCTCGATGCCTGCCTGTTCATGATCTACTCGCTCAACGGCGAGCGTTGCACGTCATCCAGCCGCGCATTGGTGGATGCATCGATCTATGACGAATTCGCCAGGCGTGCTGCCGAGCGCGTCAAGAAGATCAAGATCGGTCATCCACTCGATCCTTCGACCGAAATCGGCCCGCTGATCCACCAGCGTCATGTCGAGAAGGTGTTGAGCTATGTCAATGCCGCGCGCGAGGCCG
>JAEYVN010000228.1 GCA_023431725.1 Pseudomonadota bacterium | reverse complement strand
CGCGGGCGCGGGCCGCGCAGGATCGCGCGTTCGAGTGCCGATACCGCGCGCAGATGCGAGAATTCATCGCGGTCCATGCGGCAGAGCGGATGTTTCAGCAAGGCCAGCAATGTCACCGGCTCGCAGCCGCGCAAGGCGGTTTCGACGGCAAGGCGCGCGAACAGGCCGGCCTGCGTTTCGGCCAGCGCATCGCCACCGGAATCGTCGACCGGCACATTCCACCGCGCGAGCGCTGCAAGCACACGCTGCGCCAGTGCACGATCCGGGGTGATCAGGGCTGCCGTCCGTTTCTCGCTGTCCGGCGTGCCGTCGCTGACGGCTTCCCGCAGCGCCAATGCGATGGCGATGGCTTCCTCTTCCGGATTGGCGGCTTCGATCAATGTCAGTCCGGCCAGCGCAGCGTGTTTCTGCGCTTCAAAGGCGGGATCCTTCAGGCGCAATTGCCAGCTTTCAGTCGCTTCGGCCGGCCGCATCGCTTCCGACACGATCGTCTCACGTGCATAGGGTGCGCGCGGCGCCAGATCGATCACGGTATCGCGGGTGATCTGCAGACGGCGCAGGAACGCCTGCATCGCATATTGCGGATGGCTCGGCGACGGCGCGTGTTCCTTGTCGCCGGAAATCATGTCGAAGGCGCGTGGATCGAGATCGGTGTCAAGACCGGGCATGACGACCGCGCCATTCGGCAGATGCGCAATGGTCGCAAGCAGCTTGGCGGTCGATGGCATCGATGCGGTGGAGCCTGCTGCGATCACCGGCCCGCCGCCGCTGCGTTGCAGCCGCGCGGTTTCGGCGTCGATCAGCTTGTCGCGCCGCGCGGCGATGTCGATCAACTGCCGTTCGTTGAGAAGATTGGGCCAGAGCTCGCGGACAATTTTCAGGAATTCCAGCGTCGTTTCGAAATAGCGATCCATCTCGCGCGGCACGAGGGTATCGAGGCGCGACCAGGGTACCTCGCGCGTGATCATGTCGTCCTGCAGCCGGGCCAGTTCGCCGGCCATGGAAAAAGCGGCGGACGGCGAATTGGCAATCAGCGACGCGTTGTCGTCGGCTTTCACGGCGCGTGATTTCGCCCAGGCGAGAATGAGTTGCGTCAGCCAGCCCTTGCGCTCGAAATTGTCCATCGCTCGGGGCAGTGACAATGCTGCCTCGGCCAGCGCGCCGGCGGCGATGTCCGCGAACACGATCTCGTCTTCATCGATGTCGCCGACCGGAACGATGCGCGGCAGGATCGCGGCATCCGCGCCGAGCGCCTGCTGGAACACGTCCTGCGCCAGACGGCAGGCGCGGCGCGTCGGCAGATAGAGCGTCGCTTCCGCCAAAGCCAGCGGGTCGCGCGACGCGGGAAAACCGTCAATCAGCCGGCCATCCAGCAATGCCGCAATCAGCGTCGGCAGAAAGGGAGCCGACGGCGGGATGTTGAACAGGCGGGGAGAGCGTGAGGTCATGATTCTCAGTTGTCATGCCCGGCGCAGGACCGGCAATGACCGAGAATATAGGGGATTACGCCGCGCTTTGCAGAATTGCGTCTTCCGCTAGCGCAATTGCGTCGGGTGTTCCCACATGCATCCACAGGCCATCGAGCCGGAGCCCGAACAGGCGGTCGGATTCGCTGGCTTTTGCGAACAGGCGGTTGAGAGAGAATGGTCCCTGTGGTGCGCCCTCAAACAGGCGCGGTGAGAACATTGCCGCCCCCGCATAGACGAAAGGCGCAACCTGACGCTCGGCGCGCGGCTGCAGCCGTCCGTCCGTCGCCATGGTGAAATCGCCGCGGCCGGCGTAGCCGATGCTGTTGGTCGATGCAGCCAGGAGCAGCAATGCGTCCATCCGCTGGGCATCGAAGGCTTCCGCCAGACGCTGCCAGTTGCCGTCCACGCCATCGAGCCAGATCGTATCGGAGTTGACGAGGAAGAACGGCTCGTCGCCGAGCAGGGGCAGCGCCTTCACGGTGCCGCCGCCGGTTTCCAGCAACAGATCGCGTTCGTCGGAAATGACGATGCGCGGTGATGTGCGATCGGCAAGGTGCTTTTCGATCTGGTCGGCGAGGTAATGCACGTTGACGATAGCCGTCTGCACGCCGGCCTGATCGAGCTTGTCCAGCACATGATCGAGCAAAGGTCGTCCGGCAACCCGCACCAGCGGTTTCGGCATGGTTGCCGTCAGCGGGCGCATGCGCTCGCCACGGCCGGCGGCCAGAACCATTGCCTTTTGCGGGATCGGATGCGCCATAAAATTCCCTCGAGTGAGAGCCGGTATTACAGTCTATCGAATGCGGGGACGTTGTTCTTGTACCAGCGCGCGAGACCGGCGAGCGCCGGATGAGCGAGGGCGCCTTGCAGATAGCGCCATACCCGCGGCATGTGACGGAGATATTGCGGTTTGCCATCGCGCTTATCGAGTCGTGCGAAGATGCCGAGGATTTTCGTGGATCGCTGCGCCACCATCACCGCGTAGAGCGCCGAAAAGGCATCAGCATTGAAGGCTGCATTCTGTTCGATCCGCTTGCCGATATAGCGCGCCAGCAACTCGTGTTCGAGCGCGTCCGGTACATCGACACGGGCGTCCCGCAGCAAAGACCCGACGTCATAGGCGGACGGTCCGACAAGAGCATCCTGGAAATCGAGCAGGCCGACACGCGAAATGCCCTGCCGATTCGGCAGCCAGATGAGATTCGGCGAATGGTAGTCGCGCAGCACCCAGGTTTGCTCGCCGTTGAGCGCGGGTCTTAACGCATCATGCCAAAGCGTGCGGAATTCGGCGCGTGTCGCATCATCGACCGCAAGCCCGCGATGCGGAATATACCAGTCAAGCAGCAATTCCGCTTCGATCATGAAGGCGTCGAGATCGTAATGCGGAATGGCGTAGGGCTCTGCGCCACGCACCGGCAGGGTCGTCGGCAATATCTTGGTATGCAAAGTCGCCAGCAGATCGACGGCTTCGGCATAGCGCGGCGCGATCGGTGCGGGCGGCTGGCCGGTGACGAATGGCTCGGAGCCGAAATCTTCCAGCAGCAGAAAGCCGCGCTGCAGATCGGCGGCATAGATTTCCGGTGCCGAGAAGCCCTGCGCGCGCAGGCCGTCCGCCATGGCGACGAAAGGTGTGACGTCTTCGGCCAGATGCGCGATCGCACTATAGGGCTTGCCGTCGCGCACCGACGGGCCATCCGGACGGCGCGCCGCATTCATCAGAATGGCCGACGTGCCATTGCTGCGAATGCGCTCATAGACGCGTGTCGATGCGTCGCCCTGCATGCGTTTGCGTTCGGCGAGTGCGAAGGATGCGTCGCGAAGAAAGTCGCGCAATGCGGCGATGCGCTCGACCCGCTGTCCCAGCGCGCCGAAGCCGGTGATCTGCACGTCCCGATGTTCGATCGAACGCGAGGGCGCGAGCTTGAACGCGATGTCGATCCGGTCCGTCGGAAGCCAATCGCCGGCGCGGTCCGGCCATTCCATCAGCACGACAGAGCCATCGAGATCGTCGAGACCGAGTTCGGTCAGTTCGTCGGCGCCTGACAGCCGGTAGAGATCGGCATGGACCAGCGGAAAGCGCGGCAGGTCGTAACTCTGCATCAGCGTGAAGGTCGGGCTCGGGACCGGGATCGCCGCATCATTGGCGAGAAAGCGGATCAGCGCGCGGGCGAAGGTCGTCTTGCCGGCACCCAGATCGCCGGACAATGTGACCAGGTTCCCGGGTTCGAGCGCATTGGCAATTTCCGCCGCAAAACGATGCGTGGCCTGCTCGTCCTCAAGCGCGACGGTAAAACTGGTTTCACGGGGAAGGGTGGTCGTCGCCGCCATAGTCTAAAAAGCTGTCCGTCAGATCGGGATACGCTTCAACAGGCTTCGCACGTTTTGGCGCCGATCTCCAGATCGTGCTCTAGGCCGCCGCAATGCGTTCCGCCGGGGGCTGGATCGGGAAGCTGCAGGTTACCGTCGTTCCTTTTCCAACCTCGGAATCTATGCCGACCGTGCCGCCATGCAGCTCGACGAAGGACCGCACGATCGACAGGCCGAGGCCGGCCCCGCGATGCTGCGAGCCCATCGGATGGGTCTCGAACCAGTCGAAAATGCGGTTTTTCATTTCGGGCGGAATGCCGGGGCCCTGATCCGTGACGGAGAAAACGACGGAATTCTCGGTTCGCTCGGCGTGCAGGCGAACAGTGCTGTCGGCCGGCGAAAAACCGACGGCGTTGGACAGGAGATTGTACAGAATTTGTCGCACCCGGCGCTCGTCGCCGGAGAATTCGCCGATGTTCGTCGGCACGTCGATATCGAGCTTGATGCGGTCCTTGACCAGCCGGTCGCCGATGCCTTCGGCCGCGGCTTCGACGGTCTTGCGGATGTCGACCGAACCGAGAGTGAGCGCCATCGTATCGGCGTCGATGCTGGCAAGATCGAGAATGTCGTTGATCAGCGCGAGCAGCGAATTGGTCGAGACCGTGATGTAGCCGAGATATTCGGATTGCTTGTCGGTCAGCGGTCCGGTCGACGGATCGCCGAGGAAATGCGCAAAGCCGATGATGTTGGTGAGCGGCGAGCGCAATTCATACGAGACGTGGTGCAGGAAATTGATCTTGATCTCGTCGGCGGTCTCGAGCGCTTCGTTGCGTTCGCGCAAGGCGCGCTCGACGTTGACGCTGTCGGTGACGTCCTGGAACGTCACCAGTGTTGCGCCATCTGGCAGCGGCAACGTCGCGACATCGACGACGCTGCCGTTGCGGCCTTCGAGCCGGCCCTTCACGGAATCGCGCTGGCCGATCGAGGTGACGGCGGTGCGCAGAGCGCGCATGGTCTGGTCTTCCGGTTGCAGCGGTGCGCACCAGGCGATGACCGCTTCGATATGCGGACGCTCGGCCAGAGCCTCGACCGGTAAGTTCCACATGGTCTGGAAAGCCGGATTGTGCAGCCGCAAGCGGCCGTCGCTCGCGAACACGGCCACCGCTTCGGCGAGATTGTCGAGCGTCTCGCCCTGCACGCGGATCAGCGCGTCATAGCGGCGCTCAAGGTCGAGCCGCTCGGTGACATTGTCAAAGAGATAGGTGACGCCGCCTTCGGTGTTGGGTGTGGTGACGACCCTGAGTGTGCGGCCGTCGGGCAGGTGCCAGAGGTCTTCTTTCGCTTCGATCGCGCGATAGGCTTCGTGCAACTGATTTTTCCAGGACCGGAAGTCCTGTTGTTCGGGAAGCTTGCGTGATGCGCGCAGGCGGTCGAGGACCGCGGTATCGGTCGGGCTGTGATCGAGGAAGGATACGTCGAGGTCCCACAACGTACGATAGGCTTCGTTGTAGAAGCGCAAGGTTTGATCGGCGCCGAAGATGGCAACGCCGGTGGCGAGTTGATCGAGCGTGCGGCGATGCGCGTCGATCATCCGCGTCATTTCCGCCTTGAGGTTCTCCAACTCGGTGAAATCGACGCCGATGCCGGCGCTGCCGGCGCGGGTCGGCATTTCCACCACATCGAAAATGCGCCGTGCTCCGGCAATCACCGTCGGCACGCGATTGCGATATGGCGTGTCGCTGCCCAGCGCGCGGGCGGCCTCCTCGCGAACCGAACGATCCAGCAGTTCGAGATTGCGCTCGACCGCTTCGTTGGGATCGGCAGTGTCCACCGCGCTGGCATAGGCGGCGTTGACGAAATCCAGCCGGCCCTCGCGATCGCGCGCCCAGACGGGGAAAGGCAGTGAATCGACCAGCGTGCGCAATGCCGTCATGTCATCGACCAGCCGCTCATGGCGTGCGGTCAGTGCCGCGAGTTCGCCCTTGATGCCGCTGACGTCGCGCAGGCGCATCACCGCCCGGCCGCCGATCGCGCGGCCTTCGGCTTCGATCGCCTTGCCGCCTAACGTATGCAGCGTCATGGCGAAAGCTTCGCCGCTGTTGCGCAGCCGTTCGACTGCACTCTGCATCATTTGCGCCTGATCCGGTGCAAGCCACGAGCCGAAGGCGAGCACGCGCTGCGGCATGGTCGCGAGCGTGACGATCGTCACATCGCCGATGATGTCCGGCGTGTCCGACCCCGCGGGCCACGCCACAACGATCTTCGGTTCGGACAACAGAAGTGCATTGACGCGGTCGGCTTCAGCGGAAAGCGTTGCGATTTCGCGCCGGGCATCAGCCTCGGCTGTTGCGGCGCGCCTGCGGGTGCGCACCAGCATGATCGAGGTGACGACGCCGAAGGCGATGACGCCCAGCGTCAGGCCGAGGGCTGCGAGTTCATGATGATCGAAGCTGGCGAGTGCGTTGAGATAGGCGCTGAGCGGAAGCGAATCCTGCGCATGAGCGCGCACTGATCCGAGCGCCGTCCACGCCGCAGTCGTCAGGGCTATGTCCCTGCATCGCCGCAGAACGGTGCCCCCTGCACCGGTCAACCGATTCATTCCCGCTACCCAATTGCCCCCAATACTGGGCCTCACCGGACCATTGCCCGATGCAAACCCGTATTGTCATGAGGACGCAAAGCGAATGGAGGCCGCATTCCTCCAACCCGAATCGTTTGACTTTACTCCCAACGCGACTCGCGCCGTAAGAGTCCAGATCGTGAACGGCGAGCCGCGCGTTACGATGTGGCGACAATCTGCGCGCGGGCGACGAGATCGTGCAGGTGAATGGTCCCAAGGGCCGAGGCAAAAGCCCGTTCGGCTTGCGTCAACGCCGGAAGCACCACATTGGAGACCAGGACAGAGCCGGGCAGCGGGGCATCGGAGCCGTCTTCGACGGAGCCAGCCGCCCTTAAAATTTCATTGGCTGTAATTTCGGACTTGTCCCGCCCCAGCGAGTAGCCGCCGTGAGGACCGCGGACGCCGCGCAGGATTCCATCGTGGACAAGCGCCTGGAGGACGGGTTCGAGATGTCGAGGTGGTAGTCCCTGCCGGGAGGCGAGCGCCTTCGCGGAAACCGGCCGGACTTCTGAATGGAGAGCGACGTCAATCACCGCTGCAATGGCCAAGATTCCTTTCCGGGACAGCAGGGGCATTCCAAGTCTCTCACCGTAAATGCGTTATGGGGCATAACGGTATTAAATTAGACTGCGCTGTCTACCCTGTCATTGTGCCGTATCGACATTTTTTGTGGTTGTTTTCGTCCCCGTGGAGCCAAACCCACCAATTCCGCGAGCTGTCTCGCTCAAATTGTCCACTAAGCGGACAGCGACCTGCAATACGGGCGCAACAATTAGTTGTGCGATCCGCATACCACGCGTCACCGCAAAGGTTTCGGTGCCGTGATTGATGAGCAGAACATTCACTTCACCCCGGTAATCAGAATCAATCGTACCGGGAGAATTGAGGACGGTGATACCGTTCTTGGCTGCGAGCCCGGAACGCGGGCGAACCTGCCCCTCAGTGCCGTCGGGCAGCGCAATGACAATGCCGGTTGGCACCATGACATGGCGGCCGGAAGCAATCATGATCGGTTTGTCGTCGGGGACCGCGGCCATGAGATCCATGCCGGCAGCATTGGCCGTCTGATAGGCGGGCAGCGGCAAGCCTTTGCCGTGCGGAAGCTGCACGATCTGCAATTCCAAATCAGTCACTGATGAGATCCGTTCAAAGCTTTCGCGACGCGGGCGATCAGGGTTCGCGCCACGTCGTCCTTGGATTGGGAAGGCCACGATTCGATACCGCCGGCCGTGACCAGATGCACGGTATTGCGATCGCCACCCATGATACCGGTTTGCGGGGAGACGTCATTGGCGACGATCCAGTCGCAGCCCTTTTTCAGCAGTTTTGTCTTGGCGTGGTCGAGTACGTGTTCGGTTTCGGCGGCAAAGCCGACGACAAGCTGCGGCCGCCCGCTTTTCAGCTTCGCGACCGTGGCAAGGATGTCCGGGTTCTCGGTCAGCGTAAAGGACGGTGCGCCGGATTTGTTTTTCTTGATCTTCTGGGTGTGCGCCTCGGCGACACCCCAGTCCGCGACTGCGGCGGCGAAGATCGCAACATCGACAGGCAGTGACTTCTGTACGGCCGCGAGCATTTCCTTCGCCGTCGTTACATGAACTGGAGAGACACGCGCAGGATCGGGCACATTCACCGGACCCGATACGAGAATGACCTCTGCGCCTGCCGCCGCGGCCGCCGCGGCGATCGCATGGCCCTGTTTACCGGATGAGCGATTGGCAATGTAGCGCACTGGGTCGATCGGTTCATGCGTCGGGCCGGAGGTGATGAGCACGCGCTTTCCGGCGAGTGGCTTGTCGGTGCTGTCAGACGAAAGAATGCGTTGTGCCGCATCGACCATTTCCAGCGGCTCCGCCATGCGCCCGGTGCCCGCTTCACCGCTTTCGGCCATCTCGCCGTCATTGGGGCCGATCAG
>JAEYVN010000200.1 GCA_023431725.1 Pseudomonadota bacterium | reverse complement strand
GACTCAGCCCCCCGCCCTTGTTGTCCTTGCTGTTGGTGGAAAACACCCCCTGAACCGGCCGCCCCTTGGCGGATTCGACCTTGGCGGCGCTGGTAGCCAGATCCACCACAAGACGATCACCGCGCAGGACATTGGAGCCCTGCGTAATGACGACGCCGCCTTCCAGCGTGACGGTATTTGTCCTCATTTCGAAAATGCCGATTGCGCCGGTCGCGGTCTGCTCCTTCTGGATCACCGTGACGCCGCCCCTCGCCTCGAGCCGGCGGATCGACTGGCGCCCGCCCGGACCGGGCTCGGCCGCCTTCATGGTTCCCTTGGTCGCAGGCTTGCCGCCCTTGGGATCGTCCTGATCATAGAAAACGACAAGATCCTTGCACTTCATGATCACGTCGCCCTGGGTGACCACGACATTGCCGCTGAAGATCGCCGTCTTGTCCTTGTCGCGCACTTCCAGTGCGGCGGCCTCGATCTTTACCGGCTGGTCGCGGTTCTGCGAGAAGCCCTGCAAGGCGTTCGGCACACCCGTGTTCTGGTTCTGGGAAGCCTTTTGGGCCTGCGCCGACGCTGCGCCGGCCGCAAAGCAGGCGGCAGCCAGCATGACCGGCACGAGCCGGAACGAGGACATGAGACGAGAAATCATTGTGCGGTAGCCTGAGACTGATTGGCCGTTTGCGAAGCCATACCGCGATTCACGGCATCAGGCGTCAGTGTCATGACGACGCTGCCGTCAAAGCGGATCACACCGCCGGTTTCGGTGACTTCCATGCGATCGGCGTCGAGCGTCCCCTGCGGCATCCGCAACTGGACCGGCTTCTCGGACAGGATGCGGCCCTTCTTGATCTCGACCTGCGCCTCGGTCAGACGGCCGTGATAGCCGGCGGTCGAATTGATGATGATCTCCTGGCCGAGCGTCAGCAGATCGGCCTTCGTATCGTAGACCCCGTCGACGGCCGTCAAAGTCACCTTGCTCTTGTCTTCCATGTCGACGCGCGCGCTGATCTTTTTCAACTCGACGATCGACGGCGCCTTGGTGTCCTGCGAGGCGGCTTCGGCCGTCACCTCATATTCGCGCTGATCCTTGGTGTAACCGGCCAGGCGCGGGGCCTCCATGGTGATCTTGGACCCCGAGATGACCAGCGTACCGAACTGCGTGGGCACACGCAGCCAGCGCGACGGATTGAGGTAATTGGCCGCCAGCAAGCCGGCGAATGTCAGGACCAGAACCGCCGGCACCGCCCTGCGGAGAAAACGCACAATACGACTGTGCCGGCGCGCACCGGCGATGACCGTCTTGCGCCTTTCAACAATCGGCTGGCCCGGCTGACCCAAGCCCTCCGGTCCGGTAAGCATGCGGTTCATGAAAACGAACGGTCCCGCCCGGAATCGACAATAGCCCCGGGTATCCTAGCGCCAAGTTCCGGTAAAATCGCTTGGGAATATGGCCTCGGCACGGCGGCGGGGGTCAGGAATGGGCGAAAATGTCCTCTTCCCCCCAGCCCATGAGGTCGAGCCGCGCCCGATCGGGCAGGAACCGGAAACAGGCCTCCGCCAGATCCGAGCGGCCTTCGCGTGCCAGCATGGCATCGAGCTTGTCCTTGAGCGCGTGCAGATAAAGCACGTCGGACGCCGCGTAGGCGACCTGCGCCTCACTCAGGGCATCGGCGCCCCAGTCCGAGGATTGCTGCTGCTTGGACATGTCGACGCCCAGCAACTCGCGCGCCAGATCCTTCAGGCCATGCCGGTCGGTATAGGTGCGGGTCAACCGCGAGGCGATCTTGGTGCAATAAAGCGGCCCCGGCATCACTCCGAACGCGTTGAAAAGCACGGCGACGTCGAAGCGGGCGAAGTGGAAGATCTTCAGGATCTCCGGATCGGTGAGCAGCCGCTTCAGGTTCGGCGCCTCGGTCGCGCCAGCGGGAATCTGCACCACATCGGCCGACCCATCCCCCGGCGACAACTGGATGACGCACAACCGGTCGCGATGCGGATTGAGCCCCAATGTCTCGGTGTCGATCGCGACCGCGGTCTTGTAACGCGACAGATCAGGGAGGTCGCCGCGGTGCAGACGGATGGTCATTCAGATCTCGCAAAAGCTGACAGGCGCGGGATTAGTAAGGCCAACCATCGGGGCGCGCAAGAATGGAGCTGTAATACCCAACCGGGCCCCGCAAATCGCGCCCAGGCCGACACAAAGCCTCATTGTCTCGACCCGCGTCACCCGCCGTTATTCCGCACGCAATCGAGTTCCGGAAGTCTTGGAATGAAGCCGGCGCGCCTCAATCCTCTCGCAACCGCTCCGCATCGTGAAGTGACTATTTTATTTCCCGGGTGAGATCTGCGCATGCAGATTTCAAGTTTGCAGTTGCGACAAAGGCCGCTGCATCGAAACCATGCCAGACACGCCAAGCAAATCCGCGAAGTCCGAGTTTTCCAGTTCGCTCAATTCGAAAGCCGGCTCGTTGGTAGGCTTCGGTTGCAATTGCGTTGCCGCTGCAGGTTGCGGTTTCGGAAGAGATCGAGCGGCCCCGTGTCCCGCGCTGCGTCCAGCGGGCAACTCCCGCCGGCCATTTACCATTTTTGTTAGCTTTTCATCAATTTTCGCGGTGACATTCGGCTGGTTCGGAGCCACTGTTTTGGGGTTGTGCAGAACATTCCAGTCGCGTGGTGCGCGTTATGAGTACCCAGAATAGATTCCGCTGCGTCATTATGGGCGACGCATCGTTGTTGGTGCAATGCGGCAATGAATTGCTCCGACGTGGTCACGACATCAGTGCCGTCGTTGGATCGAGCCCGGACGTTTCCCGCTGGGCCAGTGACCGCGCACTTTTCCGCCTCGAGAGCGAAGACGTCATCCGAGACGGACTTCCCGAAATCGACTTCCACTGGTTCTTCAGCATCACGAATTTGCGGATGCTGCCGACGCGCGTGTGGCAGGCGGCCAGCAAAGGCGCTGTCAATTTTCATGACGGACCGCTGCCGCGTCACGCCGGACTGAATGCTCCTGCCTGGGCCATTCTAAAAGGCGAAACCGACTATGGAATCACGTGGCACGCATTGTCGGAACACGCCGACGAAGGCGACATCTACCTCCAGAGCAATTTCGACATTTCCAACGACGACACCTCGTTGACGCTTAACCTGAAGTGTTTCGATGCAGGACTGACTTCGTTCGGCCAGCTACTCGATGCAATCGAAAGCGGTTCGTTGGTTCGCAAGCCACAGGATCTGACAAAGCGAACCTACCACGCGCGCCATGATCGTCCCCGCAACGGCGCCACCATCGACTTCTTGCAGCCAGTCGAAGACATCGGGCGACTGGCACGGGCAACGCATTTCGGCGAGAATTATCGAAATCCCATCGGCCTGCCGAAACTGCGGACGCAAAAGGCCACATATACGGTTCTGTCGCTCGACATCTCGAACGATACGCCCTCTGCCGCACCTGCAACGGTGATTGCGATCGATGAGGGCACGGCCCGGATTGCTGCCGCCGATGGCGTTATCCGCATCAACGCAATGGCCGACGCGTTCGGAGCGCCCGTTGCGCCCTCAGACGTGCTCCAGGCTGGCGAAGTGCTGCCGTCATTGGATCCCTCCACTGTCGCGAGCCTCGACAGAATCACGCCAGTCATCGCTCGGAATGAACGATTCTTCCTGGAGCGCCTGCAGCATTTCCGGGACCTTGAGATCTACGGACTTGGCAAACCGGCGGAAGGCGACGCGGCGCGGTGGCAAACGAGGGACTTTTCTCTGCCTGCCACGCTTGAGAAGGAAAGTGCAATCGCTGCCGTGATCGCGGGGTTGAGTCGTATCGCAGGCCAGCCTCGGGTCGACGTGTTGTTTTCCGACGATTCAATAATGGATCGCGTTCCCGGCTATGTCGCGGACGTTACTCCGCTCAGCATAACGATAGAAAACACCGCGACGGCTGAAGCTCTGTCCGCCGTCGTCACTGAGCAGGTGTCGGACATGCGTCGCCGCGTTGGCTTCGCCACCGATTTGATCAGCCGCATACCCGAACTGACCGTCCTCCGTTCAGCCATCGCGATCTCCTTGAGCGATGCGTCATCATCCGTTGAGCCCTGCCGTGCATCGGCGATCACCTTTGCGGTTCCGACGACGGGCCGCTCCGCACGATTTTTCTTTAACGAGAATTGCATCGCGACGGCCGATGCAGAGGCATTGCTCCGCCGGATCGAGATTTTTATCGAGGCCTTTTCAGCAGACCGCGATGTTCCGGTAGCGAGCCTCCCGATCATGTCCAACGTCGAACGAGAGACTCTGCTCTACGGCCGCAATGCGACCGCGCTCGACTATGATCGGACAGCCCTGGTTCATAATCTGTTCGAGAGACAGGCGGCAGCGACGCCAGACGCGATTGCGCTGGTCTGCGGCGACGAAAGCCTGACCTATCGCGAACTCGATATGCGCGCCAATCGCGTCGCCCAATATTTGCAGTCGCTCGGCGTGAATGCCGATACGCTGGTGGGGCTCAATCTCCGGCGCTCGAGTGAACTTGTGATTGGCGCCTTGGCGATTTTAAAGGCCGGCGGTGCCTATGTCCCGCTTGATCCAAAATATCCCGCCGATCGTCTATCCTATATGATCGAAGATAGCGGGCTGACGATCCTGCTGGTCGAGCCCGATGCGCTCAGCTCCGTTACGATTCCGGGTGTAAGACCGATCACGATTTCAATCGCGCTCGCCGCCGCCCCCGAAGCAAAGCCTCTCGCATCACAAACGTCGAATACCGGTCTGGCCTACGCGATTTATACGTCCGGTTCGACGGGGCGCCCCAAGGGGGTGATGATCGAGCATCGGAACGTGGTCAACTTCTTCGCCGGAATGAACCAACGCATTCCAATCCCCGAAAACAGCCAGCCGGTGTGGCTGGCCGTGACGAGTTTATCGTTCGACATCTCCGTGCTGGAGTTGTTCTGGACGCTGTCGCACGGCTTCAAGGTCGTCATCCTGCAGGATGACAAAGACGCGTTGCAGCCAGCCACGGCCGCTCGTTCCAGCGCAATGGAGTTCGGTCTTTTCTACTGGGGAGACGACGACACCCCTGGCGCCGGCAAATATCAGCTGCTCCTGGACGGAGCCAAATTTGCCGATCAGCACGGCTTCAACGCTGTGTGGACCCCGGAGCGCCATTTTCATGCCTTTGGCGGCCCATACCCGAATCCATCCGTCACCGGCGCTGCCGTTGCGGCCGTGACAAAGAACGTCTCCATTCGGGCCGGCAGCTGCGTTCTACCGCTTCATCACCCTGTGCGGGTTGCGGAGGAATGGGCGGTTGTAGACAATATCAGTAATGGACGGGTTGCACTCGCATTCGCGTCAGGCTGGATGCCAGAAGACTTCCTCCTGCGTCCTGAAAACGCGCCACCAGCGAACAAGTCCGCAATGCTTCGCGACATCGATACGGTGCGCAAACTTTGGCGCGGCGATAAAATCACCTTCCCGTCGTCCGACGGAACGTGCGTTGAGGTTGTAACCCAGCCGCGTCCGGTTCAAGCAACATTGCCCTTTTGGATCACGACCGCGGGCAACGTCGACACGTTCATAGAGGCCGCCCGGCACGGAGCCAACGTGCTGACCCATCTGCTCGGCCAATCGATCGAGGAGGTCGCCGAAAAGATCGCTGCCTATCGCAATGAACTCAGGCGCCTCGGCCGCGACCCGTCGCAATACAAAGTCTCGCTGATGCTTCATACGCTCATCGGCCGTGATCGCGACGTGGTCCGCGAACAGGCGCGCGAGCCGATGAAGCGCTATCTGAAGAGCGCGGCGGGCCTGATCAAGAACTACGCTTGGGCGTTTCCGGCATTCAGGAAACCGCAAGGTGTGCAGCGCGCAGTCGACCTGGATCTTCGTAGCGTCAGCGACGAAGAGATGGATGCGGTCGTCGATTTTGCATTCCTGCGCTACTTCGATGACAGTGGCCTGTTCGGCACAGTTGAGGACGCCATCGCGCGCGTCAATCAATTGACCACGATCGGGGTGGACGAAATTGCCTGTCTGGTAGACTTTGGCGTCGAACGCGACGCCGCCCTGAACGCACTGGTGCCGCTTGCAGAGGTGGTTGCTGCGATCAAGGCACAAAAGCCGGCCAGCATCCCCACCGTGATCGGCGAAGCGCAAAGCACTGAGCGCGCGGGCGCTCTGATGCTCAAGCACGGCGTCACCCATCTGCAATGCACGCCGGCCATGGCAACAATGTTCCTTGAGAACGAAGAAGACCGTGCGGGCCTGCACTCAGTCAAGCATCTGTTTATCGGCGGGGAAGCACTGCAAGGCTCGCTACTCAAACGATTACGGCAAGTTACCGATGCCAGCGTCGAAAATATGTACGGCCCGACAGAAACGACGATCTGGTCTTCGACCGGGCCAGCCAACGATACGGACGGAAACGTGCCGCTTGGCACGCCGATCGCCAACACGCAGCTTTATGTGCTGGACCAGGACCTCAGGCCGATGCCTCAAGGCCTGCCCGGCGAGCTTTTCATTGGCGGTGATGGGGTGGCCCGCGGGTACCACAATCGTCCGGATCTGACAGCCGAACGATTCCTGGCCGACCCCTTTGTGCCCGGAGGCCGGATGTACCGAACCGGCGACCTGGTGCGCATTGGCGCCGATGGCGAGATCCATTTCATTGGTCGCACGGACCACCAGGTCAAAGTCCGCGGTTATCGTATCGAACTTGGTGAAATCGAAAACTGTATCGCCTTGCTCCCGGACGTCGGCCAGGCAGTGGTCATCGTCCGCGAGGATACTCCGGGCGACGCCCGCATCGTCGCTTATCTGAAATTCAAAGATAAGCCGATTTCTGATGACGAGCTTCGCGCGCACATCCGCAAGTCGTTGCCTGAATTCATGGTCCCGGCTCATTTCATCGTGCTGGATCAATTCCCATTGACTCCAAATCTGAAGGTCGACCGGAAAGCTCTCCCGAAGCCCGGAGGCAAGACTGCCATCAGCGCAGACCGCGTTTACGTGGCACCGGCAACTGATCTGGAGAAGCGGATCGCAGACGTGTTCAAGGATGTGCTTGGCGTCGACCGCATCGGGTTGAACGACAGTTTCTTCAGCCTGGGAGGGCACTCCTTGCTCGCGGTGCAAGCGCACCGCGTCATCAAGGCGCAGGTCGCACCGGAAATATCGATCACCGACCTGTACAGATTCCCTACGGTCTCCGGACTCGTTGGACATCTGGGCAACGCAGATCGCGTTAACAGGCACTTGGATCTCGTCGCGGCGCGCGCCGCCGAGCGGAGAGCTGCCCTGGCCATGCGCCGAGGCGGCGGAGCCCGAACCCACGGCTGACGTCCCCTCGTCGGCCGTGCCTAATCATCGTGCCCGTTCCAGAAATCCGGCTTTACATCGGGTTTGCCGATGACCCACGATCTCGGTGTTTCGCCTCACGCAACTTTCATGTCACGATCGTGGCCGAGCAGCGTTGCGCGGCCTCCGTAATCGACAACGCACAGGCAATCCGCACGCCGTCAAGACCATGCAGGTGAACAAGCCCTTCGATCTCCGGCGCACAGGAACCTCTCGCATACGCCGGCCCCTCCAGTGCCAAAAATGAACGTTAATATAAGAAATTCTGCGAAAACCGCCGACTATTCAAAAATGTGATTCAATAGCTCGCCCCAGGCCAGTTAGCCTACGTCGAGTATTGCCCGTTTACCAATCTGTATTGAGCGATCGCATAGGTTAGCAATGACGCAATCCGCGCCCGGAGGCAGCCCCCTATTCGCAAGCTGGATTGCGGTCATAGCAGGAGGCTGCCTTCTCCTCGCAGGCCCTCTCCCGTATGCGACCGCGCAGACAGTTCACGAAGTCACGATAGCCACTCCGAATGTCATCGCAGTCGAAATACGAGATCCCGAGTTTCGTCCCGGGCAAATCAGGAAACTCGATACCCCGTCTCAAGCCGACGCGGGCACCTGGGTCTCCGTAGATGGCGAATGGGGCAAAGTCATTGGACCTGACAAGTCACACGTCCGGATTTCGGACAAGGCACCTGATCGCTTCCTCGATATCTCGCGCATCGACGACACGGCCGCCTATGCCAACATCGGCGGCAACAGGATCACCGCGGTCTTTCGCAAGTCGGTGCCTTTCGATTCGGGAATTTACCGGTCATCCGACGGAGGCACGAGAACCGGCAGCAGCCTGAAACATTATGTCTATCTGCAACTGGAGCGCCCCCTCGACGAAGGGTCGCACATCATCCGATGGCCGGACAACGCTCTGCCGGACACCCCGTTTCAATATTCAAAAAAGCAGACGAGAGCGATTGCGATCAGGGCCAATCAGCTTGGCTATCACCCCTCCGACGACGGAAAGATTGCCTATCTTTCGCTATGGCTGCCAGGCGGTCCAATGGAAGGTGCAGTGGATTTCAGAGTCTTTGGCCTGAAGACATTTCATATTCTGGACGACAAAGGCGATATACAGTTCACATCCGACATCAAACTCAGGATCGGGCCGTCTGATCCCGAGCCCGGTAATGGACTTCGGGCGCCGTTTATTGACTACCCGAGTTTGACACAGCCGAAAGTATCGATTGGGCGGTTAACTTTCGGCACTCCAACCACAATATCCGCTCCGCAGAACAAGCTATCCAACGGCCAACGCATCTGGCTGGACGGATTTTCCGGCTCAATGAAACACATGAACGGGTTCGCGACGGTAGCGACCGCATCTCCTGATTCATTCACAATTGCCGAAGGTCCGGCCGGCAATTCCGCACCCGCCTCCAGTAGCAATCCACTTGCTTGGCGCCTCCATAAGGCCAACCGTGCAGGCACGCATGTCTTCGAACTTGACTTCGGTGCGTGGAGACCGACAGCGGACGGAACGTACCGCATCCATGTTCCCGGCCTTGGTATGTCCGACAAATTCGAGGTGCGAAAGGATATTTGGCTGATCGCCGGACGCGCTTCGATTGGCGGCCTTTACAACCATCGAAGCGGAATAGAACTCGACGGCCGCTTCGGCTACTCACGTCCTGCGTCTTTCCGGCCGGGCCAGAACGTTACCGTGCGCAAGTCGCGACTCCCCTTGGCGTGGACGTCGAATACGACGACCGGCTTCATCTCTGCGGGCGACGGCGCAAATTCGACGTGGTTGACGGACGAAACGGCACCGCTTGATTATTGGGGCGGATACATGGACGCCGGCGATTGGGACCGACTGATCATTCACGTCCAGATCAGCGTTTTGCTTCTCGACGTATACGAGAGTGCTCCGGCCGCTATGAGGTCGGTTTCGCTCAACATCCCAAAATCCAGCGAAGCGCTCGATCCCACACTCTACGCCGGCACCGACGATCTTCCCGACATTGTGCACGAGGCGATCTGGACAATGGATTTCTTTCGGCGCCTTCAATCGGCGGATGGCGGCATATCTGGAGGCATTGAAAGCGCCGGGCATCCAAGACTTGGTGAACCGAGCTTTCTCGAAGGGCTGGCGGTTTATTCTTATGCGCCTGACCACATTACGTCTTACCGATACAGTGCGGCGGCTGCAAAGCTTTCCGGAGTACTGAAGGGACTTGGAAAGGAGGCCCTAGCCACCGTTTATCGCAACAGCGCTTTGGATGCTTGGCACTTTTCCGAACGCGTCATGAAGGATCCGGACACCTACTATGCCGAGCCACGCGCCATCGCGACAAAAGCCGGCGCCTTCGCAAACGTGCCGTGGCCGGCACAGGCCGAGAAACTGCAGAAGGCCGCATCGGAATTTCGCACCGCAGCCGCTGCGTCCTTGTTCAGACTGACGGGCAATGACGATTTCCGGTCAATCTTCGAAGCTGCGTGGACAGAGGGCGGCACGCTTTTCGAGCAGACAGCTGATGGCGCATGGGATTATTACAATGCGACACATGCTGGCACCGATCCGGAACTCAAAAAGCGTATCCGGCAGCTCTTTCTTCAGCAGGCACGCGCCGTCGCTGAAGCGCAGGGCAAGGTTGCATACGCCAGCATGAAGCACCCATACGCTCCGATCGGTTGGGGACAGGGACTGGCTCCCGACTTCAACCAGACGCAAATGTTCATTCGCGCCCATCGGTTGAGTCAGGACGCCGCACTCCTACGAACAATGCAGGTTGCTTCCGCCCATATCCTGGGCGCGAACCAGGTCGGGCTGTCCTTCACCACCGGACTCGGTGTGCGAAACGTCAAGCATCCGCTGCATGAGGATCATCGCGCCCTTGGAATAAAAGTTCCAGACGGCATTACGCTCTATGGATGGGCATCGCAGGCTGATACTGCGCACGAATGGATATTCGGCCCTCCCTGGTCGCCGATGCCCGTCAGCGGAACGGATGATAATGCACGTTACCGTGCGATTGCGCCCAACCGCTTTTCCATGCCGTTTTATGAGTATCTGATCGAGCACCCGCTGGTCGTGATGCAACAGGAATACACGGTGCACCAGACCATCGGCACAACAGCGGCAATGTGGCTTTATTTGCATTCAGTGGCCGCACAAGGCCAAAACGCGGCAGTGCAGTGAGCGTTCAGGCGCGCCCTTGCACGCGCACTTGGGCTCACACGTCATAGCGTCATGAAATTTATCGTTCTCGCTATCGGCATCATCGGCATCATACCACTCGCGCTCGTTCTGAGAGCGAATGCGTACACGCTGAACAAGTTCTGGATATTCATCGGTCTGGCACCGTTCATTTCGTCGGTCACGCCGCTGGCGAACGTCGCACTGATCACCTGGGACCAAATCTGGTTCAGCTATGTACCGGGACTTCAGGTCACGATCATCGACCTGATCGCAGTCGCGATCTACTGCGCCTTGTGGGATCGCAAGAACAGCATTCGCTTCCACATTCCGTTCATACTGTACCTGATCGCCATCACCCAATCGGCGTTTCACGCCGACAAACCACTCGCCGCGCTATTTTACGTCTGGCAATTCGTCCGAATCTATTTCTTCGTCACCGTAATCGCAAAGGCCTGCACCACACCGGAGGTGCCGACCCAGTTGCTGAAGGGAATGGCGCTCGGACTATTGGTTCAGTTATCCGTCACCCTCTGGCAGAAATTTGGACTGCACGTTCTCGAGCCGTCCGGCACATTTCCGCACCGCAACACGCTCGGGCTTGTCCTTCATCTGGTTGTGTCGCCCCATTTTGCCTTGTTCCTGGCCGGGCAGCGCCAGTTGCAGAATGCGGCAACACCTTTACTAGGACTGACAATCGCCTCGATTATCGCGTCACGAGCGGCTGTTGGAATTATCGGCTTCAACCTGGCCGTTACTTACATGCTCTCCTGCCTACGCGAGAGAACACGCTGGAAGGCGATGATCGGTCTCGCAGGCGTTCTGGTCGTCGCCGTGATGGCACCAATCGCATACCAAACTCTCGAAAAGCGATTTGAGCGCGACCCGTTAATGGAGCACGAATACGACGAACGCGCGGCCTTCAATCGGGCCGCCCTTTTGATGCTCGACGACCACCCCTTCGGTGTCGGCGTCAACCACTACTCTTATGTCGGAAAAAACTATGGCTATTCGATCCGAGCGGGCGTCTATCCCAACGAAGCAAACCTGAACAATACCGTACACAACGCATATATGCTGGCGGCCGCCGAGGCGGGCTATCTCGGATTCATTTCCTTCATTATCCTGTGCGC
>JAEYVN010000196.1 GCA_023431725.1 Pseudomonadota bacterium | reverse complement strand
CGCCGAAATCATCGTCCGAAGCAGACTAGGCCGCGACAGGTTGCGATGAGTCTTCCGGTCCGGGCGTCCCGCGCCACAGCAACCCGTCGGAGAAGCCAGCCGCCATCAGTTGTTCGCGGGTCGTCTGGGCGGCCTGATTGTCGATATCGGTCGCGACGTGAACCGCGCACGGCGCCATCCGTGCGAAGAACTCCGGTGCCGCTTCAGCCAGGGCTCCGCCATCGACGATGACATGATCGTAGGTTCGGGCAAGCGCTTCCAGCGTCACGATCAACCGTGGTGACGTCATGATCGTCGCAGCGTCGCCAGCAATATGGCCTGCCGCGATCAGATGGACCTTTGAGAACTTGTCGCGCGTGATGATATCGCCGAAGGAGGCCGTCCCGCGAACAAGTTCGGCGAAGCCGGGCGCCGACGGATCGGTCGAGAGGATCGACAGGTTTGGGCTATTCAGGGCGAGATCGACGAGAATGACGCGTTCGCCTTCGGCCGACAGCACCCGCGCCAATGCGATCGCCGTATAGGTCGTCCCGACGTTGCGTCCCGCACCGATGACAGTCACACGGTGCCCCGCCTCACCCCGCTCATTGACGGCCTTGGCCAAGTCCTCGATCGGCAGTGCCGCGGCAACCCTTGTCACTTCGCTTTCGACAACGGGCTCGACGACTGGAGGCGGTGCTTTCCTGTTTTTCTTGAGAATAGAAATGATCGACCGGCGCGCGGGCTTCGGCGCGACAAGCGCTGCATTGTCGGTGTCGTCAGATTTGAATGCGACCGCCTTTGCCGGGCTCTGCTTCAGAATTTCGCCGGCCAGAATGAAAGCCGCCGCCATGAACGCGGTGGCCAGCGTTGCAATCATGATGATCGGCAACTTGCGTGGAAAGGCCGGCACATTGGAGACCGTACCGCGCGAGATCACCCGCGCCTCTGCCGGCGTGGCATCGATATTCTCGCGAGCGGTCGCCTCGCGATAACGCGCAAGATAGGACTCGAGAAGGTCACGCTGCGCCTTGGCTTCGCGTTCGAGCGCGCGCAATTGCACATCCTGTGGCGAGGTACCGGTAATCTGCTTCTTCAAACGATCGATGGCATCATTGGTCGCCTCGATTCGGGCGCCGGCAATGCGCGCATCATTCTCAAGTGATTGAACAAGGCGCTGCATTTCACCACGGATCTGCGTGTCGAGCGCATTGATTTGCGCATTCAGCTCCTGAATGCGCGGATGGCGGCCCAAGAGCGTCGATGACTGCTCGGCCAATTGCGCGCGCAGCAACACGCGCTGTTCCACAAGGCGCTTGAGCAGATCCGAATTGACGATATCGGCCGACTCCACGCCCTTCCCGCTCTTCAGCATGTCGCGGATCATCCGCGAACGGGAATCAATGTCGGCCTTCTGCGCACGCGCGGCGGCCAGCTGCGTCGTCAACTCGCCGAGTTGTTGCGTCCCGAGAGCCGTACTGTTCGACCCCATGAACAGATTGGATTTCGCACGGAAGTCCTCGACCTTGGACTCGGCCTCCTGCACCGTCTTTCGCAACTGCTCGATCTCGCTCAGGAGATAGGCGCTGGCGCTTTTGATCTGCTCCTGCTTGGCAATCTGCGTCTGCCGCAGATAGGCATCGACAATGGCGTTGACGACTTTTGCAGCCAACTCCGGATCACCCGACTGGAAGGTGACCGTGATGACGCGCGATCGTTCGACGGCCGATACGCTGAGGCGGGCAAAATACGCCTCCATCGCCCGCTCTTCCGGCGACATCTTGAGCTGATCGCGGCCAACACCAAAAGCCGACAGAAATGCGCTTGTGCTCGAAACACCATTCAGGACGGGATCGAATTCGGGCCGTTCAGTGAGTTTCAGCTCGCGAATAACCTGACGGGCAATATCGCGTGATTGCAGAATCTGAACCTGCGTCGCGATCGCTTCCTGGTCCGCGGCCGCCCGTTCGACGGACTTCTCGGCTTCCGGACGCAAGAACACACTCTCGCGACCTTCGACGGAGATCTTGGCCTCCGATCGATAGACGGGGGTCATGGAGTTGACGACGAAGACCGCCAGCGCGCCGACAATGAGCGTCGGGAAGATGATGCGCCACTTCTTGTGCCAGAGCGCCAGTCCCAAGGACCGAAGGTCGAGTTCACCGCCACTTTCCGACGGCTGGCTGCCGAAGCCACCATTGAAGGACTGAACGGACTGCATCACCGACTCCACAACAACTCACGCTGCCATTTCGTCCAATCATGGTTGCTGTCGCGTTAACGATGCCATCGCCTGCGGCGAATGGCCCAAAGTATTGTTGCTAAATTCTTTTTAAACCATAGCCGGCGTTAACGCGGATTAACCGAATTCAGGCATATTCTCGATATGAGCCGGCCAGAAAAGCCCCTACGAATTCTCCATGTCTTTCGTTCGCCCGTCGGCGGATTGTTTCGCCACGTGACCGATGTTGTTCGCGGACAGGTGGCGCGCGGGCATCAGGTCGGCCTTGTCTGCGACGCTCTGACGGGCGGCGAACGCGCATCTCAGGTGCTCGATGACATTGCCCCCGAACTTTCACTTGGAATGCTACGCCTGCCGATGGGGCGTCAGATCGGCGCCAGCGACTATTTGGCGACGCGGGCGATTGCCAGGCGCGTCGCGGAGGCCAGTCCGGATATCGTTCACGGACACGGCGCCAAAGGTGGCGCTTTTGCGCGTCTCGCGGTCAATGCGAAGGGGCCTGTTCGCGCTTATACGCCGCACGGCGGCAGCCTGCTCTTCAAGCCGGAAGCGATACTCGGCCGGTTCTATCTGACACTGGAGAAAATACTCCGGAGCAGGACCGATCTCTTTGTGTTCGAAAGCGCGTTCATCGAGCGTCTCTACAGGCAGAAAGTTGGCGATCCGCAATCACTGGCCAGGATTGTGTCGAACGGGGTCGCGGATGCAGAATTTGCTGACGTCCCGCTCCGGTCCGACGCCACCGACATCCTGTTCGTTGGCGAACTCAGACATCTGAAGGGAGTCGATCTGCTCCTGGCCTCCCTTGCAAATCTGCGCGCCAAGGGTCTGGCACTCTCGGCCACCATTGTCGGTGACGGCAAAGCGCGGATCGAGCTGCAGCAGCAGGCGCAATCCCTGGGCCTCAAGGATGCTGTCCGATTCCTCATGCCAATGCCTGCCCGCGAGGCTTTTGCGCTCGGACGCATTATGGTGGTTCCGTCGCGGATGGAGTCGTTTCCGTACATCGTTCTGGAGGCTGCCGCCGCAGGCAAACCGCTCATCGTCACGCGGGTGGGTGGAGTTCCGGACATGTTCGGGCCATTCGCGAACAAGCTCATCCCCGCTGACAATCGCGAGGCCCTTGAAGGCGCAATAGCTCAAGCCGTTAACCATCCAGAAACGACAAAGGCGACCGCCCGCTTGTTACAGGATCGCATACGAACCACGTTTTCGCTTAGTGACATGGTGGATGGCGGAATCGATGCGTATCGGGCGGCTCTCGCATCGCGCAAAAGCTAAAATAGAGATAAGCTTTTGTTGAATCTTTTCCGATAAGATCACGCCATCAAAATAAGGGTTGCGGGCCAAGCCGGCACGACAACCCGAGGGACGGCGTATATGTATGAGTTGGACGCTCGCAAAATGCTGAGCACGTCCGTTGCTGCGACCTCTGCCAAGAGCAGCCAGGAAGCGCGGCGGCGTGAACCAAGGCAATTATCCCCTGAAGCACTGGCAGCGGCAGCGGTCGATACACCACCCGCTTTGTCACCGATCGTCGTCGCAGGCATTGTGCGTGTCATCGAAAGCACGCTGATCGCCCTTGTCGGTGCGCTGATCTATTCGGTCTATGTCATACCGGCGGAAGGCTTCCGCTGGTCGTATCTCGCCGCGATTTCCGTCATCTCCGGACTTTCGATTGTCGCCTTCCAGGCGGTCGACATGTACCAGATCCATGCCTTCCGCCAGCCATGGCAGCAAATGGCGCGGATGATGGCTGCCTGGTCCGTTGTCTTCCTGTTTGCAACGACGCTGTCCTTCTTCTTCAAATTCGACCAGATGTTCTCACGCGTCTGGCTTTTGGCTTTCTGGGGGATCGGCGTCATCGTCCTCGGCGCATCGCGCTGTGTGATTTACATGCTGGTCCGCCGCTGGATGCGCGAGGGACGCCTGACGCGGCGCGCCGTGATCGTCGGCGGTGGCGATGCCGGCGAAAGCCTCATCAACGCGCTGAAGGATCAGATCGACAGCGATGTCCGCATCATCGGTGTGTTCGACGATCGCAACGATGACCGCTCGCCAACGGCGTGCGGCGGCCTGCCGAAACTCGGGACGGTCGATGACTTCGTCGCGTTTGCCCGCCTTACACGGGTCGATCTTGTTATTTTCTCACTGCCGATCAGCGCCGAAAGCAGATTGCTGCAGATGCTGAAGAAGCTCTGGGTTCTGCCGGTCGATATCCGCCTGTCGGCTCACTCCAACCGGTTGCGGTTCCGTCCCCGCTCCTATTCCTATATCGGCGAAGTTCCGGTCCTAGATGTGTTCGATCGCCCGATCGCCGATTGGGACGTCGTGATGAAATGGCTGTTTGACAAGATCGTCGGCAGCCTGTTGCTGATCGCGGCATTGCCGCTGATGGCCATCGTTGCGATTGCAATCAAACTGGATAGTCGCGGGCCCGTCCTGTTCAAGCAGAAGCGCTACGGCTTCAACAACGATCTGATCGAGGTCTATAAGTTCCGGTCCATGTATGTCGACCAGTGCGATGCGACCGCGTCCAAGCTGGTGACCAAGGGTGACTCGCGCGTCACCCGCATCGGCCGTTTCATTCGCAAGGCTTCGATCGACGAATTGCCGCAGCTCTTCAATGTGGTGTTCAAAGGCAATCTTTCGCTGGTCGGTCCCCGACCCCACGCCGTGAACGCCAAGGCCGCGGCGCGACTGTATGACGAAGCCGTGGACGGCTATTTCGCTCGGCATCGCGTGAAACCTGGCGTCACCGGCTGGGCGCAGATCAATGGCTGGCGCGGCGAGACCGACACGCAGGAAAAAATCCAGAAGCGCGTCGAATATGACCTCTATTATATCGAGAACTGGTCGGTTCTGTTTGATCTCTACATCGTCGCAATGACTCCATTCGCGCTTCTGAAGAGTGAGAACGCGTATTGATCACACTCGACCAGGCACGCCGGATCGCGGTCGGGGAGCCACACCTGTCCGCGAATAGCCCGGTGCGATCGGTCATCGACCGCGCGCCGGCGCGACCGGCGTCGCGCGGTGCGACGCAGATCCTCGAATTCTTCCTGTTTCTCATCATTCTCATCAGCGGCTTTGTCTTCATCGAGCCGTCGCCGTATGAGTTTGTCATTCTTCCGCTCGCCTTCAGCTGCGTGATCGCAGGCGTCACGATCCGGCGTGAATTGCTGCCGATGATCTGGCTGCTGCTGCTATGGAATATCGGCGGAGCGATCGCCTATTTCCGGGTATCCGACAGAGACCTGACGGACAGGTTTGTCATCATCACCCTCTTCATGGCGGCGTCGGCGATCATCTTCGCGAGTTTGTTTTCCAGCGACAGCGTACGACGTCTGCGCATTCTGCGCACCGCCTACATCATTGCCGCGTTGCTGACCGCGACGGCCGGAATCATCGGATATTTCAACGTGACCGCCGGACTTGGTGAAATGTTTGCCCCAGGCGGCCGGGCGCGTGGACCGTTCAAGGATCCGAACGTGTACGGTCCTTTCCTGATCCTGCCGATCCTGTTCCTGCTGCAATCGCTGCTGTCGCGTGGCGTGCGCCTTATCCCGACCGCGACACTCCTCGTCATCATGTTCGGCTTCTTCCTGAGCTTCTCACGTGGTGCCTGGGTTCACTTCCTTCTTTCGGGCGTCATCATGCTGGGATTGATGATCGTGACGGCGGAGAACCATCGAATCCGCGTCCGGCTCATCTTGCTCAGCGCCGTTTGCATTGGTCTACTGGCAATGGCGATGGCTGCGGCGTTGTCGGTGGACTCGATCGCCGATATGTTCAAGCAGCGCGCGCAAGTCGACCAGGCTTACGATGTCGGCAGCGGCGGACGCTTCACGCTGCAGGATCTGGCCCTCACGGAGATTCTGAACTACCCCTACGGCATGGGGCCATTCGCATTCGGCGAGGCTTACCACTACCAGCAGCATAACGTCTATCTGCAGGCGTTTCTCGTCTATGGCTGGATCGGCGGACTCGCCTATATCGCGCTTATTGTTTTGACACTCGCAGTCGGTCTCGGCGCCGCATTGAAGCGGACGCCGTGGCAGCCTTACCTGATCGCGGTTTATGCAACTTTCGTCGGCGTCGTCGGCGAAGGCATCATCATCGATACGGACCACTGGCGACATTTCTTCCTGCTGCTCGGCGTAATCTGGGGGTTGGTCGCAGCGTCGCGAGATTTCAAGCGGCAAACGGCATGACCAGATCCCTCGCTCATCGCGCTTGGCGCGCGATCCCGCATTCCTGGCGTCAGCGATTTTTCGATGAAGTCACGCCGGTCGTCGCGCCGCGTCCCTCACGCAATCCCCAAGGCGGCATGCCGATCGGCATCGCCGGATGGTTCAGTTCGGCCAGCGGCCTCGGAGAAGGCGCAAGGCTCGGCTATCGTGCGCTCGAAGCATCGGGTCTGCATCCAACGGCCTATGATCTGAGCGCAGCCTTTGCCCAGAACGATCTGCCCGGCGCTATCACAACACGGCCGCTTGAGCCGGGAACGGGCGGCAGCCTCGTCATGCATATCAACGGGCCATACCTGCCTTATGCCATGTGCATGCTCGGACGACGTCAGATCGCCGGACGGCGCATCATCGGATATTGGGCGTGGGAACTACCGCGCCTCTCGGACGCATGGCGGCCTTCGCTGTCATTCGTGCATGAGATCTGGGTGCCCAGCCGATTTACGCAAGCCGCAGTTGCCGACGCAACCGAACTGCCCGTGCATGTCGTGCCACATCCGCTACCGGAGATCGAAGCGCCGACCGTGCACCGGCAGGATTTCGGCCTGCCCGATGGCGCGCTCATCGTCCTCAACTCGTTTCACATCGGATCGAACTTCACCCGCAAGAATCCGGTCGCGGCGATCAACGCCTTCCGGCGCGCCTTCGGCGAACGCAGTGATCGCATCCTGGTCATCAAGTTAAGCGATCCAGGCAACGTGCCGTGGGCCCGGCAGGAATTGAATGCGGCCATTGCCGGTGCATCCAACATACGCATCATCGAGCACACGTTGTCCTCGAAAGACATGACCGGCCTGATGGCACTGTCCGACATCGTCATTTCAACGCACCGTTCGGAAGGCTTCGGCCTGATTTGCGCCGAGGCCATGCGCCTCGGCAAGCCGGTGATTGCGACCGGCTGGTCCGGCAATCTCGACTTCATGAACGAAGACAATTCGGCGCTCCTGCCTTACAAGCTCATTCCTG
>JAEYVN010000171.1 GCA_023431725.1 Pseudomonadota bacterium | reverse complement strand
CATACAATAATTGTTGGCCGGACTGATATTGTCTATCCATAAATGGCAAAAGCGATTTTAGGTGAACCTGGACGGAGCGGCCGCAGATGGGAACAAAGGACGTCGGTACAACGCGCCGCCTGTTTTTTGCAGACGCCTTACTTCCGGATGGCTGGGCCCGGAATGTCCGCGTATCGATCGCAGACGGCGTCATAGCAGACGTTACGGTAAATGCCGATGCGCGGGACTGCGTTCGGATCGACGGCATCGCGATCCCGGGTCTGCCGAACCTGCACAGCCATGCCTTTCAGCGCGGAATGGCTGGTCTGGCCGAACGGCGGGGTCCGGCCAATGACAGCTTCTGGACATGGCGTGACGTGATGTATCGCTTTCTCGGGCGCCTCACGCCCGATGACGTCCAGGCGATTGCGGCCTATGCCTATGCCGAAATGCTGGAGAGGGGTTTCACCGCGGTTGGCGAGTTTCACTACCTGCATCACAACGCTGACGGCATGCCTTACGCAGATATTGCGGAGATGGGTTCGCGCATCGTTGCCGCGGCCTCTGAAACCGGGATAGGTCTTACATTGATGCCGTCATTCTATGCATATGGCGGGTTCGGTGGTGCGACAGCAAATCCCGGCCAGCGTCGTTTTCTGAACGATGCCGAGCGCTTTCTGAGGCTGGTGGATCGAACGCGCGCTATCGCAGCGTGCCATCCGTCATCTGTCGTCGGCATCGCCCCGCATTCTCTGCGCGCCGTCACGCCGGAGAGCTTTGTGAAGGTCGTTGATGCAACGACCACAGGACCGATCCACATTCACGTCGCCGAGCAGACCAAGGAAGTCGAGGATTGCGTGGCGTGGTCCGGTGCGCGTCCGGTCGCGTGGCTGCTGGACAATATGCCGGTTGATGCGCGCTGGTGCCTGATCCATGCAACGCACATGACGGAGGATGAAACGCTGCGTGCGGCTGCATCGGAGGCCGTGGCTGGGCTTTGTCCTATCACGGAAGCTTCGCTTGGTGACGGCATCTTCAATGGACCCGAGTTTCTGCAGGCCGGTGGCCGCTTTGGGGTCGGATCGGATTCCAATATCGAGATCGATGCGGCCGGCGAACTGCGGTTGCTCGAATACAGTCAACGGCTTGGCCGTCGCGGCCGCAATCTCATGACCATTGAAGCGAACGAATCCACAGGCGCGCGATTGCTCACGGCAGCGCTGTCAGGTGGTGCCCAGGCGCTCGGGCGTCCGATTGGTGCGATCGCCGCGGGGGTCCGTGCCGATATCGTCGTTCTCGATGGGGAGCATACCGCGTTTTCGACTGTCAACCGCGAGCACTGGCTGGATTCCTGGATATTCGTCGCAGGGCAATCAGCCGTGAAAGCGGTTTTTGTGAGCGGCGTGAAAGTGGTCGACGCAGGACGTCATGTGCATCATGACGCGATAACGGCGCGTTATCGCGCAACGATGAGGAAACTGACCGACGCCTGATGCTATACGATACAGCACGGACATCGGCAGCGGTCTCATCCGGCACGACGTCCCGGATGACGGTTCGCTATTCGGAGAAGAACGCAACGAGGTCTTCAAGCACCTCTTCGGGGTTTTCCTCCTGAAGAGTGTGGCCGCAATCGAGTGCCCGGCCGCGAACATCGTTTGCTTTCTCGCGCCAGGTTTCCAGCACGTCGTAGAGAGCGCCGACCGTTCCGCGGCCGCCCCAAAGAGCGAGCAGGGGCGCCACGATACGCTTGTCCTTGTCCGCTTCATCGTGGACGAGATCGATGTTGGCGGCCGCACGATAGTCTTCGCAGATCGCATGGCGTGTCCTCGAATCGCGATAGCAGCGCAGATACTCGGCGAAAGCCTCAGGCTCTGTGGCGCCGGCAGTCTTGTTCTGCCCGTCGATATGGGTGCGGAGAAAATACTCTGGGTCGGCCTCGATCAGCCGCTCAGGCAGCGGATAGGGCTGGATCAGGAAGAACCACCAGAAATAGCGCGTCGCAAACGTCTTGTCGGTCCGCTCATACATCGTCGCTGTCGGTGCGATGTCGAACAGTGCCAGCTTCGCGATGGCATCAGCGTGGTCGAGCGCCATGCGGTGTGCCACCCGACCGCCGCGGTCATGTCCAGCCACAAAGAATCTTTCATGCCCCAGTGCTCGCATGAGCGAGACCTGGTCATTCGCCATCGCGCGTTTTGAGTAATTGATGTGATCCTCGCCACCGTCGGGTTTGCTGCTGTCGCCATACCCGCGCAGATCGGCTGCAATGACGGTAAATCGTTTTGCCAGCGCCGGGGCGATCTTGCGCCAGGTCACATGGGTTTGCGGATGGCCATGCAGAAGAAGCAGCGGCGGGCCGTCACCAGCAATCGCAAAGCGCAATCTTATGGATTCGGCAGTTTCGAAGTCATGCAGGGCAAAACCGTTCAGGAAAGCAGATGGCCCGATCGGCGAGAACCGTTGCGTGAAAGGGCGTGTCAGGTCAGCCATTGGATCGTCCCGGAGAGGCCTTTGTGCGACAACGACTTTTATGTCGCCAATTCAGCAGGCCTCAAGCCGAAAATACCAAGGAGCGACGCCCGCCCTTCAATCGTCGGAACCGGCAAGCCGCTCTGCCGGCGTTTGCCACAGGCTGAACCTGACAGCCAGCAATGTGCAGATGGCGCCGGACAACAGGTACGCGCCGGCCGAGATAAGACCGAAGTTGCTGGCAAGGAGCAGCGCGGCCAGCGGGGCAAAGCCGGCACCGAACAACCAGGCGAAATCGGACGTAAGCGCTGACGCGGTGTAACGATAAGTCCGCTGGAAGCTGCCTGCGACGGCGCCGGAGGATTGTCCGAACGACAGTCCGAGCAGGATAAAGCCGAGCACCATGAACAGCGATTCGCCGACTATGCCGCCGTCCAGCAGTTGGGGCGCAAAACCACTGAAGGCCGCGATGGCGACGGCAGAGCCGCCAAGCAGGGATCGCCGGCCGATGCGATCGGCGATAAAGCCAGATGCGATAATGGCCAGCAAGCCGAAACCAGCGGCGATCGCTTCAATCAGAAGGAAACGCGCGGGACCGTCATGGGTGAAAAGAAACACCCATGAGAGAGGAAACACAGTGACCATGTGAAATAGCGCGAAGCTCGCCAGTGGAGCGAAAGCGCCGATCATGATATTGCGCCCCTCCTGCCGCACCGTTTCGATCACGGGTGTCGGGTGAAGATCGCGCCTTTCGAATAGTTCGGCATAGTTTGGCGTAGCGACGATACGCAGCCGCGCAAACAAGGCAACAACGTTGATGGCAAAGGCGACAAAGAAAGGATAACGCCAGCCCCAGCTCAGGAAATCATCTGCAGAAAGATTGGCGACGAAATACGCAAACAGCGTACTGGCGACAATCAATCCCAAGGGCGCGCCAAGCTGAGGGATCATCGCATACCAGCCGCGACGCTGGCCAGGCGCATTCAATGCGAGCAGGGACGCAAGGCCATCCCAGCTGCCACCCCAGGCGATGCCTTGGCAGATACGGGCCAGCGCGAGGAGCCAGATCGCGGCTGCGCCGATCCGCTCATAGCCGGGAAGAAAGGCGATGGCGACCGTCGCCGTGCCGAGTAGGAATAAAGCAATTGTCAGTTTCGCGGCCTTGCCAAGGGCGCGGTCGATCGCTGTGAAGATGACAGTGCCGAACGGCCGCGCAACGAAGGCAAGCGCGAAAATGGCGAACGAATAAATCGTGCCAGTAAGCGGATCGAGATGGGGAAAGACGAGCTTCGGAAACACGATGACCGAAGCGATAGCGTAGACAAAAAAGTCGAAGAATTCGGATGTCCGGCCAATGATGACACCGATGGCGATTTCGCCCGGACTGGCACTACCGTGACGTGCCTCGGGAGCGCCCGCGTTCCGGTCAGCCAATGCGGGTGAATGCGCCATGATCTTCCACCGTTCAAGTAAGAAAAGCTCGGCAGGCTAACGCAGAGCGCCGCACCTCGGGCACGCGGGCCCCTGCGTATGTCCAGCCCTTGATTTCCCTTCTGGTCCGCAATTGTGCGGCGCGGCATTGGACAAATTGTCCAATCCAGTTTGCGCTGCAGCACGAGTAGCTCTGTCAGGGACAAGATTTCGACGGAAAGGGTCCCCCTTGAGCCGCTTTCACATCCTTTTTCTGCTGCCAGTCGTAGCTCTTCTCGGCGGCTGCAACTTTGTGGTGCTTGATCCGTCCGGCCATGTGGCAGCGCAAGAGCGCGATCTCGTGGTAATTTCCACCGTGCTGATGCTCCTCATC
>JAEYVN010000160.1 GCA_023431725.1 Pseudomonadota bacterium | reverse complement strand
CGAGACCAGGCACCATGAAATTCGGATCGACGCCGCGTTCGAAGCGGTAACGGGCATCGGAGTTGATGCCGAGCTTGCGTCCGGTCTGCGCGATGTTGATCGGTTCCCACAGCGCGGATTCGATCAGTACGTCGGTCGTGCTTTCGTCACAGCCGGACAATTCACCGCCCATGATGCCGGCCAGCGACTCGACGCCCTTGTCATCGGCGATGACGCAGATGCTGTCGTCGAGCTTGTAGGTCTTGCCGTCGAGCGCCAGCAGTTCTTCGCCAACCCTGGCACGACGCACCGTGAGATGGCCATGCACCTTCCTGGCGTCAAACACATGCAGCGGCCGGCCGCGATCGAAGGTCATGAAATTGGTGATATCGACCAGCGCGTTGATGGGGCGCAGGCCGATCGCGGTCAGACGCTTCTGCAGCCATTCCGGGGACGGGCCATTCTTGACACCGCGGACGAGACGCAACGCGAACCCTGGGCAAAGCGATGGCGTCGATCCGAAATCGAGCGTCACGTTCACCGGGCAGGGGAAAGTGCCCTTCACAATTTTCGGTGTGCGCTCGAGATATTTTCCGATGCCGGTTGCGCCGAGGTCGCGCGCAATGCCGCTGACGCCGGTGCAGTCGGCACGGTTCGGCGTCAGGTTGATCTCGATCACCGGATCGTTGAGACCCAGCACTTCGGCGAACGGCTTGCCGACGGGTGCATCGGTGGGCATTTCGATGATGCCGTCATGGTCGTCGGAGAATTCGATCTCCGCACCGGAAATCAGCATGCCCTGGCTTTCAACGTCGCGAATCTTGCCGACCTTGAGCGTGATGTCCTTGCTGGGGATGTAGGTGCCCGGCAGACCGAGCACGGCCTTGATGCCGGCGCGTGCGTTCGGAGCGCCGCACACGATCTGCAACGGTGCGCCTTCGCCGGTATTGACCATGCAGACGCGCAGGCGGTCCGCGTTCGGATGCTGAACAGCGGAGAGGACTTCGACCACCTTGAAGGGTGCGAATTTCTCCGCCGGATTCTCGACGTTCTCGACTTCAAGCCCGATCATCGTGAGCTTGTTCACGATCTCGTCGAGCGTTGCGTCAGTGTCGAGATGCTCTTTGAGCCAGGACAGTGTGAATTTCATCGGACGGACTCAGAGGTTCGCTTTACGGCCACCACAGCAGGAACGGCAGGCTGAGGAAGACAAAGATCGTGAGGTAGATCGAGGAGTTGATGCACAAGCGATAGAGCTCGTGGCGAAAAATCAGTTCGCGTTGAATGCTTTGGCGCGAAAGCTTTCCCCCAACGATCCTGCGGCGTGAATGCAGAACGGAAAGGCAGCGCAGGCAGCCGACGGCGATAACGAGATAAGCGGCAATCTCGGCAACGATCAGCACCTCTTCGAAGCGGTGCTGGACCAGCAGTGGCGCGCAGATGCCAAGGCCGGCAATCATCATCGAGACATGGGTCAGAAGGCCGCTGGCCTTGGTGTCGATCACCTGGAATGCAGCAATGGTTTCGGCGTTGCCGGCGTCGTCACCATTCTCGATCGATCGCGCGAAAGTATCGATGGTCTGCGGATCCCACTTGTCGGTGAGCGCAGCGTAGATCGCGCCCAGCCCTTCACGTTCGGGGGCGGGTTTCGTCATGGCTAGCTGCTGAGCCCGCCGGCCAGCGTCGGGAAGTCGAGCGGCCGGAAGCCGTAATGCGACAGCCAGCGCATGTCGGCTTCAAAGAAGGGACGCAGGTCCGGCATGCCGTATTTCAGCATGGCGATGCGGTCGATGCCCATGCCCCAGGCAAAGCCCTGATACTCGTCGGGGTCGAGTCCGCAATTGCGCAGCACATTCGGATGCACCATGCCGCAGCCGAGAATTTCGAGCCAGTCATCGCCTTCGCCGAAACGGATCTCGCCCTTGTCGCGCTTGCACTGGATATCGACTTCCAGCGACGGCTCGGTGAACGGGAAGAACGACGGTCGGAACCGCATCTTCACAGAATCGACTTCGAAGAACGCCTTGCAGAATTCGGCCAGAATCCATTTCAGGTGACCGAGATGCGCGCCCTTGTCGATGACCAGGCCCTCGACCTGATGGAACATCGGTGTGTGCGTCTGATCGGAATCCGAACGATAGGTGCGGCCCGGGCAGATGACGCGAATCGGCGGCTGCTTGGACAGCATCGTGCGCACCTGCACCGGTGATGTATGCGTGCGCAGCAGGAGCCGTGAGCCGTCCGGCTTCGGATTGAAATAGAAAGTGTCGTGCATTTCCCGCGCCGGATGGCCTTCGGGAAAGTTCAGCTTGGTGAAGTTGTAATCGTCGGTCTCGATGTCCGGACCTTCGGCGACGGCAAAACCCATGTCGGCGAAGATCGCCGTCAGTTCGTCGATCACCTGGCTGATAGGATGGATGCGGCCGGCTTCGACCGGATTTTCGCGCAGCGGCAGCGTGACATCGACGCTTTCGGAGGCGAGGCGCTGATCGAGCGCGGCATTCTTCAGTGCGTCGCGGCGCGATTGCAGCGCGGCGTTGACCGCATCCTTCAGCCCGTTGATCAGCGGACCCTGAGCCTTGCGCTCATCCGGCGTCATCGTGCCGAGCGTTTTCAGCAGCGCGGAGACAGAGCCGCTCTTGCCGAGTGCGGCGACGCGCACGGCCTCGAGCGCCGCTTCGTCGGAAGCCGCGGCAATGTCGTTAAGGACGGATTGTTGAAGCGAAGCGATTTCGGACATGCAGCTTTCCACCACCGGTGTCATCGCCCGCGCAAGCGGGCGAGCCAGTAGCCCGGTCTAGCAGAAAGGGCAGGTCGGGGTACTGGATGCCCCGCCTTGGCGGGGCATGACAGTTTTGATTTAAGCGGCGGCCGCAGCCTCAGCCGGCAGGGCGGCCTTGACCTTCTCGACAATGACCTCGAAGGCCGCCGGCTCGCGGATCGCAAGATCCGACAGCACCTTACGGTCGATTTCGAGGCCGGACCTGTTGAGGCCGTTGATGAACTGGCTGTAGTTCAGGCCGAACGGGCGGACCGCCGCGTTGAGGCGCTGAATCCAGAGAGCGCGGAAGGTGCGCTTGCGACGCTTGCGGTCACGGAAGGCGTATTGATTGGCCTTCTCAACCGCCTGCTTGGCGATGCGGATGGTGTTCTTGCGGCGGCCGTAGAAACCCTTGGCGGCCTTCAGAACCTTTTTGTGCTTGGCGTGTGAGGTTACGCCCCGTTTAACGCGAGCCATGGCTGATATCCTTTAAGCGAAAAGCAAATACGGAAGTTACGAGGTGCCGCGGCAATCAGCCGTTCGGAAGCCAGTACTTCTTGATGTTGTCACCGTCGGTCTTGAACATGACCCGGGTGCCGCGAAGATTGCGGATCTGCTTGGTGGTACGCTTGATCATGCCGTGGCGCTTGCCGGCCTGGGCGGAAATCACTTTCCCCGAGCCGGTGATCTTGAAGCGCTTTTTGGCGCCGGACTTGGTCTTCAACTTGGGCATTTGGCTCTCCTGATCCGGCCGGATCAGCCGCTTCTGCCGATTTTGGCAAAAGCCTAGCGTCCGCCGGAAATGGCTCGAAAGACGAGCATTGCTGCATGAGCATTGTCGCTGCCACGGCAGCCCTTGATCAGCCGGGCGGCGAGCGGGGCGGTTTATGGCAGAGAAGGTCGAAAAAGACAACTGGCTTCTGGTGGTTAGCCGGTATCATGCTAATTGCGGAACCGATCGCCGGTCCGGCTGGTTTGAGTCCGGGCTGCACGGTTTGAAGCAAGGCCCCGGAGATTTGCCTGGGGAAGTTGGAGACTGGAAATGACGTTACGACAGATGTTGGCGACGGTGGCTCTTGCCGTCCCTCTTTTTGCCCTCGGCCACGCGGCTCAGGCCCAGAGCGCGGCCAAATACGACGGCAACTGGAGCGTGGTGGTGATCACCGAGCGGGGCGATTGCGACCGGGCCTATCGTTATCCCGTAGAGGTTGTAAGAGGAAAGATCAACTACCAGAGCGAGGCCGGAATTACAATCACCGGCCGCGTCGACGGCAATGGGCGGCTTCAGGCGAGTATCCGCCGCGGCGAGCAGCACGCCGAGGGCAATGGCCGTCTCGGCGCCACGGGCGGCTCCGGCGTGTGGACCGGCAAGGACAGCATCAAGGAATGCAGCGGCCGCTGGGAGGCCGAACGGCGCGGCTGACGCATAGCATCACCAAACGCCAGCATCACCAAGTGTGATCGCCAGCCAACCGGTCCGATAGGACCGGTTTCGCAATGTGTCGCAGGCGTGACCGATTGAGCCGCCTGCGCCACAATGTTAAGATTCGTTCATCAACTTCGACACGCAGGTGACATACGCCGTCGTTGGAGCGGCGTTCATGGCTTTGCCATGGAAAATTCTGGAGTTTCCCGAATGACGCAATCGGCTTTTTCGACGATCAATGACGCAAAGGCGAACTTCG
>JAEYVN010000145.1 GCA_023431725.1 Pseudomonadota bacterium | reverse complement strand
GAACGCCTCTTCCTTGCCGACACCGACGCCATAGCGAAGCGCACGGCCCTGCGGCAGAACGAGATAGGCATAGCGCGCATTCGGATCGACGACGATCGTGCCGGGATGTTCGCGCGTGTCGAAGGCGACCTCCCGACGAAGGAAGTCAGGATTGATCTCTGACAGATCCACGGCGGCAACAGGATAGGGCTCGTTTTCGGCAGCCGCGTACATCGCCAGGTATTGGGGAGAAATCAGCGATCCCGTTTGCCGGAGATCGGGTCGCATCGACGTGCAACCTGCAAGTGCCAGAAATGGAGTTCCGAAAACGAAATTGCGTCTGTTCATCGCCATGACGCGTCGTCGCCGCGAAATGGGCCCTTGATGTGGCAGACCAGAGCAGCGATGCGCTTTTCCGGACTCGATCCCCACGAAGCCGACGCTGTGTTGCAGTGATGTCGCAAGGCGCAACGTGGGGCCACCCCGCACGAGCGCGCGGGCAGGGTGGCCTTGTTGTGGTCAGCGGAACGTGTTGGTCAGTGTTCCCAGTCCGGAAATCGAAATCGACACGACATCGCCGGCGCGCAGGAATTTGGGTGGATTGAAGCCGATGCCCACACCGGCCGGTGTGCCGGTCGAGATGATGTCACCCGGCACGAGAGTCAGGCCGGCCGAGATCGTCGACACGAGTGTCGGAATGTCGAAGATCAGATCACGGGTATTGGCGTTCTGCCGCAATTCCTTGTTCACCCAGCACTTAACCTCGAGATTTTCCGGATCGAGTTCATCGCCGGTCGCGATCCACGGGCCCATTGGGCAGAACGTGTCCAGCGCCTTGCCGAGAAACCATTGCTTGTGGTTGCGCTGACGATCGCGCGCCGTCACGTCATTGATGATCGTGTATCCGAAGATGTGCGCATAGGCCTGATCCTTCGGGATGTCGCGTCCGGCCTTGCCGATGACGACGGCGAGTTCGGCCTCGTAGTCGACGCTCGAGGTTGCCTGCGGGTGCAGATCGACGTCGGCGTCCGGCCCGATCACAGAACTCGCCGGCTTCGTGAACACCGCGGGATATTCGTCGATTTCCGCACCTTTGACGGCGCCGGCTTCGAAGCCGCTGTTGGAGAATTCCTTCGCGTGTTCGCGATAGTTCTTGCCGACGCAGAAGATGTTGCGTTCGGGCGACGGAATCGGAGCGAGCAGTCTGACTTGCGACAGGGCAATGTCCGGTCCGGATGCTTTCGCCGTTGCCTTGCCGGCAATGATGTCGAGAACGGACGTCGCGTCCTCGACCACTTTCAGCGTGGCTTTGCCTTCGTCGACAAGGCCGACTTTGGTTTTTCCATCCAGTACAAATGTCGCAAGCTTCATGACGCGATCGCGCTCCGATTCCGTGAATGCAGTTCTGTTATTCGACTTTGCCGATCTTCTTGACGGCGGCAATGAGCCGCGCGCTGTCCGCTTCGAAGAAGCGGGTGAACTCCGCCTGATCGAGATAGGCGGGCGGGCTGCCGGCCGCCTGGAAGGTCTTGATGACTTCGGGTGACTTCATCGCCTGGCGCATGCCGTCGCGCAGTTTGGTCATCACCGCATCCGGCACGCCCTTGGGTGTGAACAGGCCGGCCCAAATGTAGAATTCGACATCCGGATAGCCGAGTTCCTTGAAGGTCGGCAGATCGGGAAAATTGGGGACGCGTTCGGCGCCCCAATTGGCCAGCACGCGGATCTTGCCGTCATCGACCTGCGGCTTGAGCACGCCGGGCGCTGAGGCAAGCGCCTGAACCGTACCGGACAACAGCGCCGTCAACGCCGGCGCGGCGCCGCGGAACGGCACATGCAGCAGTTTGATGCCGGCGGCCGCCGCAAACATTTCCATGGCGATATGAAGCGTGCCGTACGGGCCGGATGATCCGTACGGGATCTGGCCGGGGCGCGCCTTGGCGTCTTCGACAAAATCCTTCAGCGTCTTCCACGGTGCCGAAGCCGGCACGGCGAGCAGGGTGGGGTCGGCGAGGATGCGGGCGACGGGAGTAAACTGCGAGACCTCGTAGGCCGGCGTGCGCCCGAACAGACGGTCGGCCTCCGGCAGCACCGCGAGCGACGAAAGCGTGACGAGTTGCGTGTAGCCGTCGGGCGCGGAGCGCGCGACAGCGGCATTCCCGACAGAGCCGCCTGCGCCGCCGGCGCGATTGTCGACGACAATCGGTCGGCCAAGAATTTTCTCCAGCGCCGCAGCGACAGGACGCGCCGCGAGATCAGCCTGTCCGCCGGCCGGGAAAGGCACAATGAAGCTGATGTTTCGCTCCGGCCAGGCTGCTTGCGCGCGCGCTGCGGTGGCAAAAGCGCCCAGTGATCCCTGAGCTGCCAGCGGCAAGGCTGCCGCCCGCAAAAGGAAGCTTCTTCGATCCATCCAACGTTCTCCCATATTGAACCAATTTTGAACCAGTATATTCTTGTTGGCTGGATGAGGACACCAGGCATTCCGTGATGTCAATAATTTATCTTGGTGCGCTTGCCAATGTGAGGCTTATCTGCAAAATGGATCATTATTGGTTCAATTGTGTCAGGCGGTCATGACAGGTCTTAACGCCCGCGCCAAAGCACGCCAGAACGTGGCCGCGGCGCTATCCTATATCGAGGGCGAGATCAGAGCGGGCGCGTGGCGACCTGGCGAGCAATTGCCGGCCGAGCGCGAGCTGGTCGAGCGCTTCGGTCTTGCCCGCAACACGCTGCGCAAGCTTCTCGATCAGCTTGAGGAAAAAGGCATCATCACCCGTCACGTCGGACGCGGAACATTCGTTGCCGCACCCGTGACGGATCAGCAGACATTCGATCCGCTCGTCAGCAAGATCCGTCATGCCAGCCCGGCCGAGGTGATGGACATCCGTCTGATGCTCGAGCCGCAGAGTTGCGAGATCGCCGCCGCGCGCGCCACTGCCAGCGACTTTGCGGAGATGGAGCGCTGCCTGCACGAATGCGAGATCGCCAAAAGCGTCGCGACCTTCGAGACATGGGATGGACGGCTGCATCAGCGGATCATTGGGGCTGCCCGCAATCAGTTGCTGGCCGATATCTACGACGCCATCAACAGCGTTCGCCGTACGTCACAATGGGGCAAGCTGAAGGAGCGCAGTCTCACCGCGGAGCGTCGTGCCATCTATCAAGACCAGCATCGCCGCATCGTTGCTGCGTTACGGCAGCGTGATGGCGACAGGGCGCGCGCGGAAATCCGCGATCATCTGTTGTCGGTTCGCGAGAGCCTCGGCGGGCTGTGACGCAAAGCGGCCAGTTCCGTCGCGGGACTGGCCGTATCGATCGCTGCGATTACGACGAGCTTTGCTGGTCGGCCACTTTCACACGCAGCCGCTCTTCCTGCTCGGCAAGTTCTGGCGTCAGCGCGTCACCGAAATCGGCCAGTTCGTAGAAGGGACGGATTTCGATCTCGCTCGGACCGGGCATCGGGTTGGGGCAGCGCTTCACCCATTCAATGGCCTCGGCCATGTCCTTGACCTGCCAGATCCAGAAGCCGGCCACCAGTTCCTTGGTCTCTGTAAATGGTCCGTCGATGACACTGCGGCTGGCGCCGTTGAAGGCGATGCGCTTGCCATGTGACGATGGCTTGAGGCCTTCGCCTGCCAACATGACGCCGGCATTGACCAGGTCCTCGTTGAACTTGCCCATCGCGGCAAAAAGTTCTGTCGAGGGCATGATGCCTTGTTCGGAATCCTTCGTCGCCTTCACAAGAACCATAACGCGCATAGTTCGTCTCCTCTGATGCATGAGGCCGGATGGCCCCGGTGCTCACACGACGACCGGAAGCCTGCGAAATCGACGGCGCTCCGAAATTTTTTCGCCGTGCCTAGACGTCGAGATCAATCCAGACCGGCACGTGATCGGACGGCTTCTCCCAATTGCGGACATGCTTGTCGATGCCGGCGGCAGTAAGACGGTCCGTAGCCTTTGGCGAAAGCAGCAGGTGATCGATGCGGATGCCGTTGTTCTTCTGCCAGGCGCCGGCCTGATAATCCCAAAAGCTGTAGAGCCCGGCGGCGTCACTCGACGCGCGAATGGCATCTGTCAGACCGAGATTGGTCAGGGAGCGGAATTTCTCCCGCGTCGGCGGACGGAACAGCGCATCTTCCATCCACGCGGCCGGATTGTGGACGTCCTCGGGAGCCGGAATGACATTGTAGTCGCCTGCGAGAACCAGTTCCTCTTCCAGTTTAAGACGCTCACTCGCGTAGTCACGCAGGCGGTCCATCCATCTCATTTTGTAGGGATATTTTTCGCTCTCGACCGGATTGCCGTTGGGCAGGTAGATCGATGCAACGCGGACCGTGCCGCCCGGATGCGAAATCAACGCCTCTATGAACCGGGCATGATCGTCCTCGGGATCCCCCGGAAGGCCAGGCGTCACCTCTTCCAGCGGAAACTTGGAAAGAATGGCAACGCCGTTGAACGTTTTCTGGCCATGGACGGCGAGATTGTAGCCAAGCTCCTCCAGTGGATTGCGCGGAAAGGCATCGTCGGTGGTCTTGGTCTCCTGCAGGCAGACAACGTCCGGCTGGCGTTCCTTGAGCCACGCGCACAGATTTTCCATCCGCTGACGGATCGAATTGACGTTCCATGTTGCGATGCGCATGGGATTGCGGCTCCGGCAAAGGCAGTCGAAAATTAAGGAATGGGATGATCACGATGGCGTCCGGTGTTTACCGGATATCGGCGGAGTGGGTGCAGTTTTTGCATGGATATGGTAGGACATCCACTGTCACCGATCGATCGTCGCCGAAGAACGACGACGAGAAGCGGGATCAAGCGAGAGGAATACCGGCCGGCGATCCCGGCGGTTGAAAGTTGCCAATGAGCAGAGGGAAATGGGTTTTCGCGTTGGCTGCGCTCGCCGCCGTCGGGGCGGGAGGGTATTACACACGCACGATCTGGAATCCGGAAAAGGCAGTGGCGCAGACGGCAGGTCCGCGTGTTGTCCCGGTTGAAGTCGCCATAGCGCAATTGCGGGAAGTGCCGGTTCGCCTCGAAGCCCTCGGGACGGTGACGCCGATTGCCAGCGTCGCCATCAAGGCCCGCCTTGAATCGATGATCACCGCCGTTCACTTCCGTGACGGTGCGACCGTCAAGGCCGGCGAACTTCTCTTCACACTGGATGGTCGTCAGATCGAAGCCGAGATCAAGCGCGTCGAAGCGGTGATTGCCGGCGCGGCCGCTCAGCAGGAGCAGGCCGAACGCGATGTGCAGCGCTATGGCGAACTCATCGCCAAGAACGCGACGACCCAGGTCACGCTCAACAACGCGCAGACGGCGGTCAACATTGCCAAGGCGACAGCTGAATCGAACCGCGCAACCTTGGAAAATCTGAAAGTCCAGCTCGACTACACGAAGATCCGTGCGCCGATCACCGGCCGCATCAGTGCCGCCAACGTGAAGGTCGGCAATTTCGTGCGGCCGGCCGATACGACGCCTCTGGCCACCATCAATCAGATGGTGCCGGTCTATGTGACCTTCGGTCTGCCGCAGCGCTCGCTGCCCGATCTTCGCAGGGCACTGGCAGCCGAGACCGCGACCGTGGAAGCCTTGGCGCCGGGCGAGACCCGCGCCGCCCAGGGGCAGGTGACCATGATCGAAAATACGGTCGATCCGGCGACCGGCATGGTGCTGGTGCGGGCAACCATGGAAAACAAGGATGAATTGCTCTGGCCCGGCACGCTCGTGAACACGCAGATCGTGTTGCGGAATGAAAAGGCGGTGGTCGTGCCGTCTCCGGTCGTCCAGTTTGGCCAGAATGGCCCCTATGTCTTTGTGGTCGAAGACGGCGTCGCGAAAATCCGCAACGTCACGGTCGATCGCACAGTGGATATGCAAAGCGTCATTACAAAGGGCTTGTCAGGCGGTGAGACGGTGGTGCGTGACGGGCAATTGACGCTCGTCAACGGCACCCGAGTGACGCCACGCCAGAGCAAGCCGGGGGTCTGACATGGGATTGTCCGAAGCCTGTATTCGCCGGCCGGTGATGACGACGCTGATTACAGCGTCGTTTATCGTTTTTGGCGCCTTCGCTTACAAGTTCCTGTCAGTCTCTGCGCTGCCGCGCGTCGACTTTCCGACCATCGAGATCACGGCAACCCTGCCGGGTGCAAGTCCGGAAACGATGGCGTCCTCGGTCGCATCGCCAATCGAACGGCAGCTTTCGACCGTGCCGGGCATTTCGTCGATGTCGTCGTCGTCGTCACTTGGTTCGGCCCGCATCGTCATTCAGTTCGATCTGAACCGGAACATCGATGCTGCGGCGCTGGACGTGCAGACCGCTTTGACCATCGCACAGCGGCGTCTGCCGATCGAGATGACGGTGCCGCCCAGCTTCCGCAAGGTCAATCCATCGGACTTCCCGATCCTGTTCATCGCGGTGCGATCCGGCACATTGCCGCTATCGGCCGTCAATGAATATGCCGAGACGCTGCTGGCGCAATCGATCTCGCAGATCCAGGGCGTCGCGCAGGTTCTGGTCTATGGCGCGCAGAAATTCGCCGTGCGCGTGCAGGTCGATCCCGAAGCCGCCGCGGCGCGCGGGCTTTCGCTCGATGACGTTCGGCAGGCCGTGGCCAAGGTCAATTCCTCCGTGCCGGTGGGCACGCTTGCGGGACCGCAACAGAACATCACCCTGCAGGCACCGGCCCAGCTCGACAGGGCCGCGGACTACAGCAATGTCGTCGTCGCCTGGCGCAATGGCGTGCCGGTCAAGCTGAACGAAATCGCCACGGTTTTGGACAGCGTCGAGAACAACAAGATCGCCAGCTGGTTCAACGGACAACGGTCGATCGTTCTCGGTATCCAGCGGCAGCCTGACGCCAACACGGTCGCGGTGGTCGATGCGATCAAGGAAAAGCTGCCGTCGCTGCGCGCGGGCATTCCGGCGTCGGTGGAACTCGAACTGCTGATGGATCGGTCGATCTCCGTCCGTCAGGCGGTAGACGATGTGCAGCATCACATGATGATTGCGCTGGTGCTCGTGCTGCTGGTGATCTTCCTGTTCCTGCGCAAGCTCTCCGCCACCATCATCCCCGGGCTGGCCGTGCCGATCTCCATCATCGGCACCTTTGCGGTCATGTATGCGCTGGATTTCTCCATCAACAACATGACACTGCTGGCATTGACGCTGTGTATCGGCTTCGTGGTCGACGACGCGATCG
>JAEYVN010000094.1 GCA_023431725.1 Pseudomonadota bacterium | reverse complement strand
GTTGTCGTCGACGCCAAGGCGCCGAAGTAAGTTTAGTCGCTTCAACATTATTGATCGTCATGCGCGGGCTTGTCCCGCGCATCCCGATCGGGTTGGCACCATGCCCGCCGGATCGGGATGGTAGGGGCATCAGGTGTCGAGACACCGTCTCCGACGACTGATGTCCCGCCGTGACACGTGAGATGCCGCTGTAAATGACCACTTCCGAATTCGACTATGTCATCGTAGGAGCCGGCTCTGCTGGCTGCACACTCGCCAATCGTCTGACCGAAGATCCCAACGTTCGCGTGCTGGTCCTTGAGGCTGGCGGCTGGGACAATGATTTCTGGCTGAAGCTGCCGCTCGGCTGGGGCAAGGTCTACAAGGAGCGCCGGCACGACTGGCATTACGACACCGAGCCGGAGACCCACGCGGGCAACCGCAAGATGGAGGTCGCACGCGGCAAGGTGATCGGCGGTTCGTCATCGACCAATGCGATGGCCTATGTGCGCGGTCACCGCGGCGACTTCGATCGCTGGGCGAATAACGGCGCGGGCGGCTGGTCGTACAAGGACGTGCTGCCGTACTTCAAGAAACAGGAAACCTGGGAAGGCGGCGAGAACGAATATCGCGGCGGCAACGGTCCGCTGACGACGCGCCGCTCGCGTTATGCCGATCCGCTGGTCGAGGCCTATTTCGAGGCGGCCGGGCAGGCGGGGCATCCGTTCAATCAGGATTACAATGGCGCCGAGCAATTTGGCGTCGCGCGGATGCAGGCGACGATCCGCAATGGCAAGCGTTGCAGCACCGCCGTCGCCTATCTGCGTCCGGCCTTGCCGCGCAACAATCTCACCGTCGAGATCAACGCGCAGGCGACGCGTGTCGTGTTTGAAAGCAATCGCGCCGTTGGTGTCGAATACCGGCAGAATGGCGAGACCAGGATCGCGCGCGCAGCGAAGGAAGTGCTGCTCAGCGGCGGCACGATCAATTCGCCGCAGCTGCTGATGCTGTCAGGCGTCGGTGCGCCGGATGAACTGGCCGCGCACAATATCCCGGTGACGGTTGCGCTGCCGGGCGTCGGCAAGAACATGCAGGATCACGTGGCGGCCCTGATCGTTTATGGCCGCAACGGAGGCGGTCCGGTGCAGAAGAACCTGCGCCTCGATCGGCTGGCGTTGCAGCTTGCGCAGGGGGCATTGTTCGGCACCGGCTTCACGACGGATCTGCCGGGCGGCGTGATCGCCTTCCTCAATACACAATATGCGAATGCGCTGCCCGATGCGCAACTGCTGTTCATCGCCGGTCCGCTGGGCGCTGCGCCGTATATGCCGCCGTTCAAGTCGGCCTTCGAGGACACCTTTGCAACGCGCATCGTTGTGCTGCGGCCGGACAGCCGCGGTACGATCTCGCTGGCATCGGCGGATCCGCTCGCGCATCCGCATATCCGGCACAATCTGCTTTCGGCCGGCAATGACTGGAACGTTCTGAAGGCATCTGTCGCCCTGTTCGGCGATATCGCCAACCAGCCGGCGCTGAAGCCGTTCATCTCGCGGCAGATATCGCCCGGTCCTGGCATCAAGACCGATGCCGAATTCGAGACCTTCATCCGCAACACCGTGGTGACGACGCATCATCCCTGCGGCACCTGCAAGATGGGTGCGGACAACGACGAGATGGCGGTGGTCGATTCCAACCTGCGTGTGCGCGGCGCGGAGAATTTGCGCGTCATCGATGCGTCGGTGTTCCCGGACATCATCGGCGCCAACATCAATGCGGCGACCATCATGATTGCCGAGCGCGCCGCCGACCTGATCCGCGGGCGGGTGTAACGTCAGACGGGGCGCGCCATCGATGGCAAGCTGACGCAGCCAGCACAGACTGGCTGCACGGCGCGGCCCTTAAAATCAGAATGTCAGCAACGCGTCTTTACGCTCCGGGCTCCGGACATTGGCTCGCGCCAGTGCCCGGGAATGACGCAACACGCCTAAAAATACCCCTTGCTTGAATTCCGACCTTTCGTCATTATCTGTTTTTGAAGCCACTCGATCGGTTCGCCGTAGAGGGCTTTTTGCTTTTGTGGGGCAAGGTCATGTCCACTAACAGAGACGGGCACATCCGTCTGACGTCACACCCGGGTCATCGTACACCGGGACGCTTCCCGATCCGCTGGGGCGCACCGAGCGCGCGCGAACGCGGACCAGTCATAGGCACAGTCAACGCCGGTCCGGACCGCAACGCCATTGGCGCGCATGGCGGTTCCTACGCCCTTTATCGCGCGCTGGCGGTTTCTTCGGGCGCGCTCAGCCCGATGGCGCGGCCTGATCTGCATGACACGTCGCCGGTGGTCGATATTGGTCCATTCCCGCAATGGGGCGAGGCCAAGTCCATCGTGTCGCTGGATCCCTGGGGTCATCGCGTTGCCGAGGATTTCAAGGCCGAGATCGCCGAGGGCATCGATATCCGCCCGACCATCGCGATCACCAAGGCGCGCCTGACGATCCCGGAATTCGACACCGTCGTCGGCAAGGGCCTGCTCAAGATCGATGGCGAGATCGTCCGTGAATCCGGTGACGTCGCCGTCACCAAGGCCGCGGTCGATCCGGTCTGGTATCTGCCGGGCATCGCCGAGCGCTTCAGTGTCAGTGAAGACAAGCTGCGCCGCACGCTGTTCGAACAGACCGGCGGCATGTATCCGGAGCTGGTGACGCGTCCCGATATCTCGGTGTTCCTGCCGCCGATCGGAGGCATCACGCTCTATATCTTCGGCGACCCGGCCTATCTCGGCA
>JAEYVN010000045.1 GCA_023431725.1 Pseudomonadota bacterium | reverse complement strand
TGCACGACCGGCAGGCCGAGTTCGGAAAAGCGTTCGCCATCGAGTGCCGATTGCGCAAGACACATGTCGAACTTGCCAAGGATTGCCTTGGCCGTTCGCCGCATCGAACGCCAGCCCTTGAAGGATTGTTCCGACATCCGCCCGTTGATGAGTACCAGGGGGATCCGCCCCTTGGCGCTGGCGACGATCAGGTTCGGCCACAGATCGGATTCGATGAACAGGGCGAGATCAGGACGCCAATGATGCAGGAAGCGATAGACGAAGCGCGGCGCATCCAGCGGGATGAACTGATGCAGCACATCGTCTGGCAGACGGTCTTTCACCACCGCCGCTGACGTGACGGTGCCCGATGTGACGAGCACACGGATATCGCGCTGCCGCAATCGCTGGATCAATGGAAACACAGCCGTCAGTTCGCCGACGCTGGCACCATGCAGCCAGACCAGCGGACCGTCGGGACGCTGCAGCGTCGGCATGCCGTGCCGTTCGGAAAGGCGTTCCTCTACCTCCTTGCCACGGCGCAGGCGCCGCTTCAGCCACAGGCCGGCGAGGGGCGATGCCGCCGACATCGCGCGGCGATAGGCGCGCAATGTCATGGGCAAACGATCAGCCACCGAATTCACCCGTAACCTTGCGATCGGCGATGGCATAGGCGCGATCCGTCGCCGCATTCAGCTCGGTCTCGAGCGTCACGCGTGCGGCTTCAAGATCGTTCTTCGTCGCATCCGGACTGACGCGCACGGCCTGGCCAACGACGCCGGCAATCAGGCTGAACGGCAGATTGATCGCGCTGCGATCCCAGTTGTTGAGTTCCTTGCGGCGGCTCGATGCGAGCGCGAGGGGATAGATCGGACGGCCGGAGTCACGGGCCAGCCGGATGATGCCGGGGCCGGCCACGCGCGACACTTTCGGGACGTCCGCGGTCAGAGCCACGTTGTACCCCTCCTCCAGCGCCGTCAGCATCTCGCGATAAGCGCTGACGCCACCCTTGCGATGGAATTCGGTGCCATGATCGCCCGAGCCGCGAATGGTCTCAACCCCTAACCACTCGGCCGCGACAGCATTCATTTCCCCGTCACGGTGACGTGAAATGAGGGTTTTGGCCTTGTAGCCCTTCTTCTTGATGAACGGCGCCATGAAATGCTGGCCGTGCCACATCGCCAGGATGACCGGCAGATCGTTCCCAGCCTGCTCATAGATGTTGCCGGGCACGGCAATGGTTCGGCTCGTCAGATGGACGAACCGCAGATATTCGGCTGCGATAATGCCGATGGTCTTTTGAACCCAGGGCGTGCGCGCAATACGCCGTGACGACAGCATCAAGATCTCGTCAGCTGATTAGCGAGCGGCCGGACTGGGCGCTTGAGGATCGAGCAGGCGATGCAGGTGAACAATGAAATAGCGCATCTGCGCATTGTCCACGGTCTGCTGCGCCTTGGCCCGCCACGCCGAGTAGGCAGACGCGTAATTCGGATACACACCGACGATATCGACCTTCGACAAATCTTTGAATTCGACTCCATCCAGCTGCGAAAGTTCGCCGCCAAGAACAAGATGAAGAAGCTGTTTTTGAGCAGTTTCGTCGGACATGGCCGTCTTTCTCAGGTGTCAGGCGAATTCCTTGCGGCGAGCCTGGACAAGTTCCAGCATGGCAATGTGCCGAGCGTGTCCGGCTGCGAGAATCGCGCCGTGTACAGGATCATGCAAGTTGTAGACCAGCGTTTCACCGGCGAAATTGGTCATCGCGCCGCCGGCTTCGTGCACCAAAAGATCGGCCGCGGCAAGGTCCCAATCGTAGGCATTGACAGACGCAAATGCCGCGTCGATGCGACCTTCGGCAACGCGGGTCATTCGCAGCGCAAGGGAGTGGATTTTCGGCTCCTGAATGGTTGCCGGATCGATGATCGACAGACGCTCCAGCATGGTCTTGGGACCGGCGATACGGGCATGAGCGATGGCGGTGCCGCCCGATGCTGTGATTGATTCGCCGTTTCTGGTCGCGCCTCGTCCGGCTGCAGCGAGAAAGAGATCGTCGTCGACCGGCGCGAAAACGGCGGCGGCAACGGGCCGGCCCTTTTCGACGACGGCTGCGACGATGGTCCAGTCCGGAAGGCCTGCAAGGTAGGATCGTGTGCCATCAATTGGATCGACGATGATTACGCGCTCCGATGACAGGCGGGAGCGATCATCCTTGCTCTCTTCCGACAGCCAGCCGAAGCCTTCGTGCGCAAGCCTTTCGCGCAGGAAATTATCGACCGCGATGTCCGCTTCGGACACCGGTGTATTGAGTCCCTTGGTCCAGCTCTTGATATTGCCGCGAAACGTCTTCAGCGCGATCGGTCCAGCCTCGCGCAATGCCTGGCCGAGTTCATCGGCCAGAAGTGCATAATCGTTTCGCGGTTCAGTGGCCGGCAACCGTCAGTCCCTCCACGCGCAAGGTCGGCGCATTCGTTCCGTATTTGAACGTGAGATCATTGGCAGGCGTCAATGTGCGGAACATGTCGAACAGATGGCCTGCAATCGTCACTTCGCTGACCGCATAAGTCAGTTCGCCGTTTTCAATCCAGAAGCCGGCTGCGCCGCGGCTGTAGT
>JAEYVN010000043.1 GCA_023431725.1 Pseudomonadota bacterium | reverse complement strand
ATCTGCAGGTAGTCCAGGATCTGGACGACCTGGCCGGAGAAGCCGCATTGCGGGAATTGCGGGGTGCCCTTCATGAAGAGCACCACATCGTTGCCCTTCACTTCATTGTCGATGAACTGGTTGATGCTCATTGGAAACTGATCCTGCTGATGTCCGGCCGTCTGCAGCCTGTCCTACCCCGGAATATAGGCACCCCGGCCGCGCTGCAACAGCGGGGAACCCTGCCACCGTGGCCCATTCATCACTTCTTGCTCAGGTTCCCGTCACTTCTTCACGGGCGCGAAGAAGGTCCCTTCCACCTCGACGATATCGTCCTGATTGAGCCGGTCGACCTCGACAATGGTCCGGGGCGGATACGGCCCCTGCCCCCAGAGATCGGCCTGGACCTTGTTCACGATCGGTCGGAACCGGTACATATCCGCGACGTAGACCACGAGCCGGACCGCATCGCGAAGGCTTGCCCCCTCACTCTTGGCGATCAATTCCATGTTGAGGAAGGCCTGTTTCACGCGAGCCTCGTCGCCGGCGACGAGATTGTTGGTGGCGGGATCGATCCCGCGCATGCCGGCGACAAACACGAAGTCTCCGGCACGGGTGCCGAGATTCCAGGTCCCGGTCGGCTTGATCGCACCTTCGGGCGACAGGGTCTTGACGCCATTGGGCGAGACTTGCGCACTAGCCATTGGCGATGAGACCAAAATGAGAGCCAACGCGATCCATAGCGACTTCATGTCCTGATCCTGTTGTGGGGAAACGCCAGCCGGCAAATGCTAGGGGCTGCCGCATTCCTCCACAACACACCGATGGAATCAGAACTGGGGATTACTCCTCGGGTACTCCCGTCTGCAGCGCCAGAGCGTGCAATGCGCCGCCCATCTGACCCTGCAAGGCCTTGTAGACAAGCTGGTGCTGCTGAACGCGCGATATGCCGCGAAAGCTCTCCGACAGCACAGTCGCCGCGTAGTGATCGCCATCGCCGGCGAGGTCGCGAATCGAAACCTGCGCGTCCGGAATATTGGTCTTGATCAGCCGCTCGATCTCGGCGGCATCCATCGGCATGCTGAACTCCCTTCACTTACTGACACAGCCACACGCTGCAAAGTCCAAGCCTAGGCCGGACGACAGGATGGCTGGAACAGAAATATGGTGATTTCCTGTGCCTGACAAATGCGTCCACTGCAAACTGCTGACGCCGGACATCCGACCGACTATGCTTCGGACGTGACAACTATAGGGGCGAGGAAGCGTGGTTTTTGACATCGGATCGCTGGGCCGCGTCATCGGGGTCGTCGCTGTGGTACTGAGCGCCAGCCCCGCAACCGCACAGAATATCTTTCAGCTCTTTCAGCCGCCGCCCCCTCCGCCGCCGCCGCAAGAACCGATGCAGCCGCAACGCGCACAGCCGAGGCCGCAGCAGCATGCGCCGCAACGCACGCAATCGGCGCCAAAGACAAATCCTGCACCAAAGGCGGCCACAGCACCGGCTGCCAACGCGCCATTCGGCGACGTCCGCTCGGCCTGCGGTGCCGAAATCAGGGCGACCTGCGCCGGTGTCGTTCCCGGCAGCGCAGACTCGGTCCAATGTCTGAAGCGCAATTTCGCGGTCCATTCGCCGGCCTGTCAGGCGGCCTTGACGCGTGCGGGCAGCCAGACTGTCCAGCCTGCCGCCCCGGCAAAGCCGACCGAACCGGCCGGCACCGCCGAAGAGCCGCGCCGCGTATCCACCGAGCGCGTGACGCCGGTGGCTGCACCGGCCGAGCCGCTGAAGATGGCGCCGGCAACCAAGTTGCGATCGACGCAGGAAGCGCGTTTCGTCAGCCGCTTTTGCCGGGAAGATCAGGCGCTGCTGTGCCAGGGCGTCCCCTACGGACAAGGGCGCGTCCTCACCTGCCTTGCCAATCAGCAGGCCTCACTGACCAACGAATGCCGCAAGGCACTCGTGAGCAGGCGCTAACGGCGAGTTGATATGAAATCCGGAAGTCCCCCGGCTAGCTTTTCCGACGCATCGGATATCGGTTGGGGGACCAAGCCTTGCAGCTTTCAGATGTGCCGACGGTAGCCCGTTTCATGGCGCCGGCATTTGCGCATGAGCCTGTCGTGCCGGTGTTCAAGCGACGCGCATTGCAACGAAGCCGTTACGCATTTCGCGCAAAAGAAGATTTCAGAAGCAAATCATTTGAAGGAAGAGCAAGCATGATGATGCACACTTTGTTGGCTCGCGCCTTTGCTGGCGCGGCGTTGATCGCATTGACGACTGCCGCACACGCTCAATCGGTTACGAAATCGCAACAAGACGCCATTCGATCCAACTGCCGCTCCGATTTCATGCGCAATTGTTCGAGCGTGACGCCGGGCGGTCGCGAAGCATTCATGTGCCTGGAACAGAACAAGGCGAAGCTGTCGGCTGGTTGCAAGAGCGCCATCGATGCCGTCTCTGCTGCTGCGGCTCCAAAGCCTGCGGCAACACCCGCCGAAGCCAAGCCACAGCCGGCACCGACTCCGGCCGCTACGGCTCCGGCCGAGAAACCTGCTCCCGCTGCTGCGGCGGCTCCCGCCGCGCCCGCACCCACCAAGCCGGCCGCTAAGGCAGCGCCCGCTCCCAAGGGAGAACCCGCGCCCAAGGCAGCGCCCGCTCCCAAGACAGCCGTTGCTCCGGCCAAACCCGTGCCGCCCGCGCGGGCGGCGGTTCCAGCCACGCCTGTTGCAGCGCCGCCTTCGGCCGCAACGCCCGATGCGGCGCCACGCCGAACGACGCTCGGCGAAGCTGTCATCATCCGCCGCTTCTGCGGCAACGACTATCAGGTGCTTTGCAAGGGCACGCAGATCGGCGGCGGCCGGGCGATCAAATGCCTTGCCGACAACCGGGGAGCGCTCTCTCCGGGATGCAAGGCGGCGATGGCGGATAC
>JAEYVN010000004.1 GCA_023431725.1 Pseudomonadota bacterium | reverse complement strand
GCGGCGGCCTCACCCTCCAGCAGGACACGGACCTGGTAGATTTCCTTCGCCTGCTCCCAGGTGATCAGCGGAACAAGCGGTCCGCGATTGGGAACGATCGCAACCAGCTTTTCCGCCTCGAGGCTGCGCAACGCCTCGCGCACGGAAGGCCGGCTGACGCCCAGCCGCTCGCACAGATCGGCCTCGACCAGGCGATCGCCCGGCTGAAAGACGCCGGCCAGAATGGCCGCCCGCAACTTGCTGGCGGCCTGCTGTTGAACGCTGACTGGCGAGACCTTCAGATCCATGGATTTACGGTGCGGGGCTGATCCCGATGTGCCGGTCACGATGCCGGTCGAAAACGGTGTAGCTGCCTTTGAACCATGATTCGGCGGCCAGTTTATCGCGCCACGCGGTTTTTCGCGCGGCTTCGCGTTCCGGAGACTGCAGGGCATCCTTGCTGGTGAGATAATGCAGGGCGAGGTGGCTCCAGGTCTCGGGCTCGCCGTCGGTGATGTGGAAGCGGCGGACCATGCGCCAGTCCTGCGCCTTCATGAGCAGCGGAATGTGCTCGGTTTCATACCAGTCGTTGAATTCGCTGGCGCGATTCTGCGGCACATTGAACCAGACGGCGTAGAGGATCGGCGCATCGATGGCGCTTTCGTCCTTGGCGCTGCGATGGATTTCATTGCCGAGATAGCGCGTGAACCCTTTTACGTTTTGCAGCATCCAGCGTGTCTGGTCACTCGGCTGGGTCTTGACCTTGGTGTAGTCCGGGGTCTTCAGCGCTGCGAGGTCCGTCATTTCATAGACGGCCAGGTAACCCGGCCCGGCGTCTGACTTGTAGCGCTGGCCGCTCACAAACCCCTCGCATTTCATGCGGATCGGGATGTGCTCGGTGTCGTACCAATGGTGGAAATCGTTCTCGAAGGAAGCATCCGGCGTCATTTCCGAAAACAGGATCGCTTTTCCGGCGGTCATTTCCAGCTCCATTGCGGGTCAAAATTGTCGCTTGCAGATTGTCAGACAATAAGACTATCTTAAACAACCAGGGCGCGCAACGCCGAGAGAGAGGATTGCCATGGAACTGAAAGTTCGCCGCATATCGACGATTGTGGAAGAGCGCTTCGTTGAGGCCGGTCGCGACGCGGATGTGCCGCAGCGCAAGGTTGCGGTGGCGATGATCATCGAGAACCCCTATCTCGGCCGTTATGTCGAAGACCTGTCGCCGCTGATCAAGGTCAGCCCGTCGCTTGGCGCGCAGATGGCCAAGCCGGCCCTGGCAGCGATGGCTCCTTACGAAGTGCAGAGCTACGGCAAGGGCGGGCTCGTTGGCACTGGCGGCGAGCAGGAGCACGCCAACGCGCTCCTCACAACCGTGTTCGCCAACCCGTTCCGCGACGCCATCGGCCGCGCCGATGCCTGGATATCGTCGATGACCAAGGTTGTCGCGCCGGGCACGCCGATCGATGTCCCGATGAACTGCATTCACGATGTCTATGTCCGGTCGCACTACGACGGCATGACGCTGATGCTTCCGGGCGGACCGATGCCGGACGAGATCGCGCTGATCTTCTGTCTTGCCAGTCGCGGTCGCCTCAATGCACGCGTCGGCGGCTTGACCTATGATGAAGCGGTGCAACGTCTCAAGGACTGACATCAGATGAAAACAGCCGTCACCAATCTCAAGACGATTGTTACCGGCGATTGGCGTCAGCCATTCGCCAATGGCGATACGATTGTGATGGATGACGGCAAGATCGTCTCCGTCGGCACGGCTGACGCCAAGGCGATTGAGGCCTGCGACGTCGTGATCGACGGAGCGGGCGCGGTCGCCATTCCGGGGCTGATCGACTCGCATGTTCACATCACCTTCGGCGACTACACGCCGCGCCAGAAGACTGTCGGCTTTCTTGAAAGCTATACGCATGGCGGGGTGACGACGGCGATCACGGCGTCCGAGGTGCATGTGCCGGGTCGTCCGAAGGATCCGGAAGGTGTGAAGGCGCTCGCTGTTGCTGCGCTGAAAAGCTTCCAGAACTGGCGTCCGGGCGGCATGCGCGTGCACGCGGGCTCGGTCATTATTGAGCCGGGTCTGACGGAAGCCGATTTCGATGAATTGAAGGCCAAGGGCGTGTGGCTGGCCAAGGCCGGCTTCGGCGCTTTCCCGACGCCTTATGAATACAAGCCGATGATCGCCTGGGCGAAAGCGCGCGGCATGGTGACGACGGTTCACACCGGAGGTTCATCCATTCCAGGTTCATCGGGCATCTGGTCCGAGCACATTCTGGCGCTCGATCCCGATGTGTCATTCCACGTCAATGGTGGACCGATCGCGATGCCGGATGAAGGCTTCCCGCGGCTGGTCAATGAATCCAAGGTGGCGCTGCAGGTTTGCACCGCAGGCAATCTGCGCACGACCTTATGGCTCAGCAAGCTCGTGCGTGAGGCCGATCAATTCGATCGCTATCTGATTGCGACCGACACGCCGACGGGCAGCGGAATCATGCCGCTCGGCATGATGTACACGATCACACATCTGGCGAGCCTTGCTGATCTGCCCGTCGAATGGGCGATTGCTGCTGCAACTGGCAACAATGCAAGAGTCTATGGTCTGAATTCCGGTTTCATTGCGCCGGGCAAGGATGCCGATGTCGTTGTCATCGATGCATGCTCTGGTGGCTCGAAGGACGACGCTATTTCTGCGCTTGCGAATGGTGACATTGCAGCCGTGAGTGCCGTCATTACCGACGGTGTTCCGCGTTTTGTCGGACGCAGCCGCAATACGCCTGAAGGAATCCGTCGCG
>JAEYVN010000599.1 GCA_023431725.1 Pseudomonadota bacterium | reverse complement strand
AATACACAGCCTTCATCGCCGCAGCGAGGCTGTCGACATCGTTGACGCCGCAGCGCAGGGTCGCATCGCCGCCAATCTCGACCAGCACGTCGTGATCAGAAACAATGACCGGACAGCCGCATTGCATCGCCTCCAGCGGCGGCAGGCCGAACCCCTCATACGTTGAAGGATAAACGGTTGCGAGGGCATTGTCGTAGAGCGCCCGCAGTTCATTGTCGGTGATATGGCCGGTGTCCACCAGGTTGTCATCGGTGACATGGGCGAGATTGTTATGGACGTCCAATCGCCGCTTGCCCGTGGCGACCAGCGGCACCCCCTTGAGACCCGTCTTCTTCAAGGCGGCGAGGGTGCCGTTGAGATTCTTGTTCAGCGCATAGATGCCGACACCGAGGAAATACTGGCCGGGTTTCAGCTTGAGCTTGTCGAGGATCGTGTTGTCCGGCGCGTGCCGGAGGATGTGATCCGAGCCCTCGTAACAGATCGGAATTTTCCTGGGGTCCAGGCCGTAATATTTCTGCATTTCCCGGCGCGAGAAGTCCGACACCGAGACCACGAGGTCGGCGCGGCGCGCAGCATTCGGGATGATGAAGTCGTAGGCGGCAACGAAGGTCTTGGAGAACCCTTCCGGCATCGCCTTCGTCGACGTGTCGTGAATGACCAGCACCTGCCGGCGCTTCACGATCGGCCCGAGCATGCACAGGTTGAGCTGCAGCTTGCCGATCGTTCGCAGCGGGAACTCGATCTGCTCCCAGAGGTAGCCGCTCGTGACGCCGGAGCGGTTCAGGCGGATATTCCGGAGCGGGAAATCACGCGCGGATCGCGGCGCCTGCAGCTCCACGCGCCCCTTCAGGGCCGCATAGGCCGGCTCGTCGAGCACCTTGTCCATCGCCCGGACGGTCTCGATCGCGAAGCGCTGAACGCCCGCGGTCAACTGTGTCAGAAAACGGCCATTGATAACGATGTCGGGCGTCGCGGCAGGCATCCAGCGGTCCATTCAAGTGCGGCCGCTTCAATCTGCAAGGCACGCGTAAGACTATCTTAAACGGGCACGCCTTAAAGAAATCTCAAGCGCGGAGAAGCGCGATGGCCCGTGTGCAGCCTGCAAGGCATGGACGAGGCCGGGCAGGGTGACGAAAGCAATCGTCGGCTTTTGCGTGCATCATGCTCAACACTCGGAAGTGAGGCGTTGCGTCATGCTCGATAAAACTCCAAGCGGTGTGCTGAACCATCTTGGCGGGGGCGATCCGGTGCTGGCTCAGGCTTTCCGCGAGCTCGGTGTGCAGAACGACCGGCACTGGGCCTGGGACAATTATGAGAATGTCGTGCGCGGCCTGGCCCGCATTCTCGATGCGAAGCATCTGCTTGAGGTTGGCGGCGGGCGTGACCCGCTGTTCAAGGCCAACGAACTGGCTGCACTCGGCATCGAGATGACGATCAACGATATCTCGATGACCGAACTCGATGTCCTGCCGGATACGTATCGGAAGGCCTGTTTCGATGTCGCAGGCGATATCTCTGCGGTCGAGGATCTGCGAGGCCATTTCGATCTGGCCTTCTCGCGCATGGTGTTTGAGCACGTCGCTGACGGGCAGCGCGCGTGGAAAAACCTTTACGAGCTGCTGGCGCCGGGCGGCGTCGCGCTGGCCTTCATCCCGACGCTGTATTCCTTCCCGTTCGTCGTGAACTGGCTGTTGCCGGACGATGTCGCGGCGAAGATCGTCAAGCTGCTCTACCGCAACCGGACCGATGAGGAAGATCCGGTGTTCCCGGCGCGCTACAGCTGGACCTTTGCCAGCGAGCGCAAGATGAAGCCGATGCTGCAATCAATCGGCTACAGCGAAGTGCAGATATTGCCGTTCTACGGTCACGGATATTTCGAGCGCTTTCCGGTGATCCGCGACATTCACGACCGGTTCACCGACATGGCCAAGGCCAACGACTGGCGCACCCTCGCCAGCTACGCCTATATCGCCGCGCGCAAGTGAGCGGCCAAGGCTGCGACCAAGGCTGCGGCCAAGACAGCAGCCAAGTCACCGCTGCGGCTCCGGCTTAGAGCCGATCCATCTAGCCAGGAGCTGTTATTCCGCTGCGTGAGGTTGTTTCCACGCGGCATGCTCCAGGTTGTGTTGTGCGGTATGGATGGGTCCGCGCCAGGCCAGCCAGACGAAGGCCAGCGCACCGCCGCTGTAGATGATCGCGTAGATCCACATGTAATCGACGATGTTCACCTTGGCGAAAAAGGCGAACAGGGTACCAAGTGTTATCGCCACGACGATGACCGGTGCGACACGCGCGATCTCCTTGAAGAAGCCGGTATGTACGAGGAGCGAGAGCGCGACCATCTGAACCATGTTCGCGACCAGCAGCACGATCAGGATCGGCACGACATCCGGCATCACGGCGGCCGGTCCGAGCAGAAATGCAAAGAGCTGTTTGCCGAACAACAGAAGGATCAGCGAAGCCCCGATCGTCGGGACCGCGCACAAGCCGAGCGCGATCAGTGTCAAGCGGATCAGCGCCGGGAGATCACGTTCCTTGAAAGCCTGTGTCTGCCGCGGCAAGGCGATATCGCAGGCCGCCGAATAGGCAACGCTGCCGCCGCGAAACACCTTGAAGGCGGTATCAAGAATGATGGTCGGCGCGCCAAGTCCGTAGAAGGCGGGCACGAAGAAATACGGGGAATTGTAGATATAGATTTCGGACACCGAGAAGATCGAACTGCGCAGCAGCATCCGGCCGTTTTCATGCCAGAAATGGCGAAGGTGGTGCATCTGACCGTGCAGCCGGGCCGCCAAAGCACCATGCGCCTTCAGCCGCAGGATGCACATGGTCAGCACCACGATCCACATCAGGTTGATGATGATCAGGAACACCGTCACTGGCAGGAAGACCAGCATCGCCGCCGTGGCAAGGATCACAAGAATACGGCGCGTGGCTTCAAGGGTTTCAAAATATACAAACTGATCCACCGCGACGGCGATGTTGCGCAGTGCAAACCATGAAAGGTTGAGTGCGGTAAAAACAAAAAACAGTCCGAACTGCAGCGAATCCAGCCACCCGGCCGACCGCAGCCAGGCCATCGCAAAGAAGCAGACCACCGCGCCGACGAGCGCAAGCGCGATATAAAGAGTCACGATGGCGCTGGCCTGCAAAGCAACGGATTCGTCCTGCGTCTGATCGAGATGCCGCTGGCGCAACCGGACGAACAGAATCTTGGTGGCGCCGAGATCGCAGAGCAGCAGCGTGAAACCCAGCGCGCCGACGAGCACAAACAACGAAAATTGTTCGGGGCTCAGAACACGGGCGAACACGAATGTCTGCAGCAGTCCGGTCACCACCGAACTCACGGCCGTCGATGACCGCAGGAACAGGAAACGCAGCGACAAGAAGCTGCTCATTGGCGCTTGCCTGAGACCAGCAGCGTGCTGACAGTATTCGCGAAATGTGCTGGCGACAGATAGGCTGCGATGTCACTGGCCGCCCTCGCGCCCATGCGCTGACGCAAATCTGGATCATCGGCGAGCCGTGTCAGCCAGCGCGTCGCCGCCTCGACATCCGGATCGGCCCATTGCTGGTTGCGGCTATCGAAGGCGTTATCGCGATCCGCGACAGGAATGAGCTTGTAAGGCAGGAGCGCCGAATTGTCTTCGTTCATGAAGTCGAGATTGCCGGACCAGCCGGTCGCAATCACCGGCTTGCCGAGGCGCATGGCCTCGGCGCAAATCAGGCCGAAGCC
>JAEYVN010000594.1 GCA_023431725.1 Pseudomonadota bacterium | reverse complement strand
CTGCAGACCGGGCAGAAAGGCCCGTTCGTGTTCGTCGTGAAGGACGGCGTCGCGGAGTTGCGCAATGTCGAGATCGGCAGCGCGGTGGGCGATCGCACCGCGATCCGCTCCGGCCTGAAGTCCGGTGAGCGCGTCGTGGTCGAAGGCCAGCTCCGCCTCGCCAATGGCGCACGCGTGCGCGACCAGTCGCAGAAGGAAGAGCCGAAACCTGCGCCTGCGCCGCTCAACAAGCAGAGCCGCAACGATGTGCCGCAGACGGATGCGGCCCGATGAATATCTCCGAATTCTGCATCCGCCATCCCGTCACCACGACGCTGATGTCGCTGGCCATCGTCATCGGCGGCATCTTCGCCTACGCTTATCTGCCGGTCGCGGCGTTACCGCGGACCGAATTTCCGACCATCAATGTCTCGGCAAACCTGTCCGGCGCATCGCCCGATACGATGGCGAATTCGGTGGCGACGCCGCTGATCAAGCAATTCACCACCATCAGCGGCATCGATTCGATCAGCGCGACGTCGTCGCAAGGATCGACCTCGATCGTCATCCAGTTCAATCTCGACCGCGACATCGACAGCGCCGCAGCCGACGTGCAATCGGCCATTGCCCGAACCCAGCGCCGGCTGCCGAAGGAAATGATCGAGCTGCCGAGCTACCGCAAGGTCAATCCGGCCGATGCGCCGGTGATGCTGCTGGCGATCTCCAGCAACACCACGCCGCTGCCTGACCTCGACGCCTTCGCCCAGCAGGTGATTTCCCCGGCGCTCTCGACCATTCCGGGCGTGGCGCAGGTCGTCGTTTACGGCAGCCAGAAATTCGCCGTGCGCATCCAGCTCGATCCGAATGCGCTTGCCGCGCGCGGCATCGGCGTCAACGAGGTGCAGGACGCCGTTGCCGCCGCCAATGCCAATACGCCGGTCGGCACGCTGCGCAATGCGCAACAGCAGCTGACCATCCAGGCCGACACCACGCTTGGCGACGCCGACCATTTCCGCAACATCATCGTGACGACGCGCGGCGGCCGGCCGGTTCGGCTTGGCGATGTCGCGACCGTGACGGATTCTGTCGAGGACAACCAGGCGGCCAGCTGGTTCAACGGCACCCGCGCCATCCTGCTCGCCGTGCAGCGCCAGCCGGAAGCCAATACGGTCGCTGTCGTGGATCGCGTGCGGGCGATGCTGCCGAGCTTCGCGGACGACCTGCCGCGTGATTCCAAGATCGAGGTGCTGAACGACCGCTCGACCTCGATCCGCGAAGCGGTGGAGGATGTGCAGTTCACGCTGCTGCTGGTGATCGCGCTGGTCATCATGGTGATCTTCGTGTTCCTGCGCAGGTTCACGGCAACGTTGATCCCCGCTTTGGCGGTGCCGATCTCGCTGGTCGGCACATTGGGCGCGATGTACCTGCTGGATTTCAGTATCGACAACATCTCGCTCCTGGCGCTGACGCTGGCCGTCGGTCTCGTCGTCGATGACGCGATTGTCATGTTCGAGAATATCTACCGGCATATGGAGGAGGAGGGCCTCGGCGCGTTCGAAGCGGCGATCAAGGGCAGCCGCGAAATCGGCTTCACCATTATCTCGATCACCGTGTCGCTGGTGGCGGTGTTCATCCCGGTGCTGCTGATGGGCGGCATTGTCGGCCGCATCTTCCATGAGTTTGCGATCGTCGTGACGGTCGCCCTGGGCATCTCCGCGTTCGTGTCGCTGACGCTGACGCCGATGCTGTGCTCCAAGATGCTGGTGCCGCCGGAGCGCGACGAGAACGGACATGTGCCGCCTGAAACCGGATGGCGTGCGCGCCTCGAGAATGGCCTCAATGCCATGACCAACGCCTATGACAAGGGCGTGCAATGGAGCCTGCGGCATCAGCCCTTCATGCTGGGCGTATTCTTCGCCACGGTGATTGCCACGGTCTATTTCTTTTACGTCACGCCCAAGGGCTTTTTCCCGCAGGAAGACATCGGCCAGATTTCCGTGTCGACCGAAGCACGGCCGGATATCTCCTACGCCGCGATGGTGGCGCTGCAGCAGCAGGTCGACGATGCGTTGCGCAAGTCGCCCTATGTGCAGAGCGTTGCCTCGACGATCGGCTCCGGTGGCGGTTCCAGCGGCATCAATCGCGGCCGCATCTTCGTCGAGCTGAAGCCGCGATCCGAACGGCCGAACATGCCGAAATTGCTCAGCATCTTCCGGCGCGAATTGTCGTTCCCCGGCATCAATGTGGTAATGTCGCCGGTGCAGAACCTGCGCATCGGCGGCCGCTCCAGCCGCAGCGAATATCAGTTCGTGATGCAGAGCGTGCGCAAGAACGAGATGCGTGACTGGGCTCGCAAGATGACTGCGGCGATGTCGGCTGATCGCCACTTCACCGACGTCAATAACGACCTCGAAGACGGTGCGATCCAGGTCACCATCAATGTCGACAAGGACAAGGCGGCTTCGCTCGGCATCAATGCCGATCAGATCCGTTCGACCCTGTATTCGGGCTTCGGCCAGCGCCAGGTTTCGACGATCTACGGCACCGGCGACACCTTCAGCGTGCTGATGGAGTTCGACCCACGGGTCAACTGGAATACCGACGATGTCGGCAATATCCGCATTCGCACGCCAAACGGACAACTCGTGCCATTGAGTTCGATCGCCACCATCGAACGCACGCCGGGCGATCTCACGGTCAACCAGCTCGGCCAGCTGCCGGCGGTGACGATTTCGTTCAACCTGCCGCAGGGCGTGGCGCTGGGTGATGCGGTCGCGCAGACCGAAGTGCTGAAGGATCAACTCGGCGTGCCGAGCACGATCAGCACCACGTTCTCAGGCACGGCGCAGACCTTCCAGCAATCGCTCGCCAATCAGGGCATTCTGCTCGCGGCGGCGGTGATCGTCATCTACATGGTGCTGGGGATGCTGTACGAAAGCTACATCCATCCGCTCACCATTCTCACCGGTTTGCCGTCCGCCGTGGTCGGCGCGCTCGGCGGCCTCGTGCTGTTCGGCATGGATCTTTCGGTGATCGCCATCATCGGCCTTCTGATGCTGATCGGCATCGTCAAGAAGAACGCGATCATGATGATCGATGTCGCGCTCGATCTGCAGCGCAACCAGAACATGCCGCCGGACAAGGCGATCTATGAGGCCTGTATCCTGCGTTTCCGGCCGATCATGATGACGACGTTCGCGGCGATCCTCGGCACGCTGCCGATCGCGATCGGGCATGGCGCGAGTTCGGAGTTGCGCCAGCCGCTCGGTATCGCCGTGGTCGGCGGCCTGGTGGTGTCGCAATTCCTGACGCTGTTCATCACGCCGGTGCTTTATCTCTACATGGACCGGCTCGGTAACGCGGGGAATCGCGCCCGCATGCGTCTGATGCAAGCCATTCGCGGCAAGCCGGCCGCGACGGGGTGATGTAACGGATGCAAGCTCTGCATCGTCATTCCGGGGCCGGGGCGTAGCGCCCGCGAACCCGGAATGACCAAGTCTACGAAATGACCAAGTCTAGTTGATCGTCACATTCGCATGGCTGATCACGTCGCCCCAGCGCTTTGTTTCCTGGTTTACGAAACGGGCCATGTCGTCCGGCGATCCGCCGACCGGCTGCATGCTGTGCGACAGAAGCTGCTGGCGTACATCGGGCTGCGCCATGATCTCGTTGATGGCGCGGTTCAGTGTTTCGGTGATGGCCTTGGGCGTGCCGGGCGGGGCAGCGATCGCATTCCAGGTTGCTGACTCAAGACCCGAAATCCCGCTTTCAGCGAAGGTCGGGATATCGGGCAGGCCATCGACACGCTTACCGGTGGCGACAGCGAGGATGCGCGCCTTGCCGCTGTTGTGCTGCTGCCTTGCGACGGCGGCTTCGACGAAGAACATGTCAACGTGGCCAGCGACGATGTCGTTCATGGCAGGACCCGTTCCGCGATACGGCACATGCATCAGCTTGGTGCCGGTCAGTTCCTGAAACAATTCTGCGGTCAGGTGCGATGTCGTGCCGTTGCCCTGCGAGGCATAATTGACCTTGCCGGGATGAGCCTTCACGTAGGCGAGAAATTCCTGAATCGTCTTTGCGGGGAAGCCGCTGCGAACCAGCAGCACATTCGGCACCGTGGTCATGATCGCGACCGGCTCGAAGGCGGCGGGATCGTAATTCAGCTTCTTGTAGAGCAGGCCGTTGATGGTCAGCGGCGCCGGCTGTGCGGCGAGTAGTGTGTAGCCGTCCGGCTTTGCCGTTGCGACCGCTTCGGCGCCGATATTGCCCGCCTGTCCGCCGCGGTTGTCGACCACGATCGTCTTGCCGAATTTCTGGCGCAGCCGCTCGGCGATGATGCGCGTGGCCGCATCCACCGCGCCGCCGGGCGGAACGCAGACGATGATCTTGATCGTGTCGTTAGGATAATTGTCGGTCGTGGTCTGTGCACGGGCGGTATTTGCCGCAATGCAAAAAGAAACGGCCGCAACAAGGGCCAGACGTCCCAGCATTTCATCTCCCATGCGCCATCGGCGCTTCGTTATCGTTGTCGCTTGCTAGCGCGATTGTCATTCTATACTGCCCAAACCGCGCTTCGCCGCAAGACGCTTCCCGCTGCGGCACCTTACCTCAGCAAAGGATCATGCATGCCGGCCGTCGATCGCCTGATTGAAGAACTCGTGACTGCGAACCGCATTCTCGCGAACGAGGGTGTGGTCGATTCCTTTGGGCATATCTCCGTTCGCCATCCTGAAAGACCGGATCGCTATCTTCTGTCACGCGCGCGCGCGCCGGAGCGCATCGAGGCGAGCGACATCATGGAATTCGCGCTCGACGGTACGCTGATCTCCGCCGATGAGCGCAAACCCTATCTCGAACGGTTCATTCATGGTGCCATCTACGAGGCGCGGCCGGAGGTGCAGTCGGTCGTGCATAATCACTCGCCGAGCGTCATTCCATTCGGTGTCACCGGCAAGA
>JAEYVN010000568.1 GCA_023431725.1 Pseudomonadota bacterium | reverse complement strand
AGTCTCAGCGGTGCGTGAGACGATTGGGGATATTGAGGGGCTTTCACGTTGGTTTCAAGTCCCGGAAAATGTCATCAAAGCTCGGCTTGAGGAGCTTGAATTAGCATGACGCGCCCTCTTGAACGCTTGGATAGGATAGACGTTCAAGTTGACGTGCACGAAGAAATACGTCCGGGTAGTCCGGAGGTTTGGCGTCCAAACAGTTTTCAAGAATGGATCGAGTTTAAGCGCGTTAGCGCAGTTATGGAGGCGTGGTCAGAGCAGGCTAGACATGAAAGGGCACTGCGGCTTTCGGCATCGCGATGGATTTTCTCTTTAATCGCGCTTCAAGTTTTGGGTGTCTTCTTCATTATTGCGTCGATCGGCTTCGGCTTTATGGCGTTGGATGTGAGAGTTCTCCAGGTGCTGATTGGTGCGGTATGCGCCGACATATTTGGCTTGGGATTTGTTGTGGTTCGGTTCCTTTATAAGGAGCCACTAAAGATTGATATTAAGGACATTCTTAGGGGCAGCGAAAAGCCGATGACGTCTTGCACGTTGGCCTCTTGACAATATTCCTATAAGCTAATATTCCTATCCGCGTCTCGCTCGCGAGGGGCGCCGTCCGGAGGCGTTCGTGCGGCGGAGCGGGATGCGGCGCCTGCGGGCGAGCTTCGCAAGCTCGCACTCGGGCGGTGCCGGGGCTCCGCTCGGGACCACTAAGAGTCCCCGCCAGGAGCTGGCTGAGACGCGGCCCGTTTCTTATCGGGGCCGCCGAGAAGCGCGGCCCGGCGCTGACAAAACGCTGCCAGACGGTGCGCCGAGAGGCGGCTGTGCGATGCGGATGAGTGGCGCAGACTGCGTCAACTGTCTGCGGGTCGCGCAGCATCACAGGACTGGCCTGCGCTTCCCGGCGCACCGTCCCCCCTCATCTTTTTCGGCAACCCGCGCCGTGCGGGGCCAATGACGCGTGGCCGTTGGGAAGCCGGGCCGTTCGGAAGCATGGCTTTTCGGCTATAACGTTTCAGGATTTCTTGTTCGGGATTTTTGACCGCTCGGGATTTGACGCATGCCGTTGCTGCTTCACCGCATGACATTGCGCGCTGCATTTTCTTTTATGTCGCTGCTGGGTGCCGCCAGTGCGGCGCAGGCGCAATCCGGCGACACCGCGATCATCGACCGCAAGGACATTCCGGCTGCTGTTACCGCGCAGGTGACATGCGGCACCGAGCCGTCGAGCATCACGCGCCGGCCGTTCGCCGGCGGCTTCGTCTTCGCGTGGGTTTGTCCCGGCAACCATGCCAATTTCATCCAGGCGCTGGTCTTCGCGACGCGCGAGAGCGGCGAGGGCGCAACGCTACTGCGCTTTCCGCAAGCGCCGCGCAGGGGCGAGGCGATGGAGGAATTGTCGAACGTCCGCTGGGATGCGAAGGCGCGCATTGTCAGCCAGCTATTTGTCGATCCGGAAAGCCGCATCTGCCGCAGCGAGGCGCACTGGCGCCTGAACGGCACGAAGCCCGCGCTGATCTTCTGGCGCGAGACGCGCGATTGCAGCGGCAAGCGCGGCTGGCGCGTGCTGGTCAACAAAGGCAATGGCTGATGCGCGCGTGTGAGGGACGAGAAAGGGGGAACGATATGGCCCGTTTGCTTGGATGCCTGCTGCTGCCGCTCGCGCTTGTCGCCGCGCCGGCCGAGAGCGCTCAGCGCCAGGCGGCCGAATTGTCCTGCACCGGCGCGTTTGCGCGCGATGCTTCGCATGCGGCGCTGGTCAGGACGTTCGGTGCGCGCAACGTGATTTCCGAAGCGGTGGGGGTCGGCGAAGGCGAAACCGCAAAAGCGACGGTGGTCTTCCCGCGTGACAAGGCCCGCCGTGTCGAGGTGTTCTGGCGCGATGAGAAGCGGCGACGCGGCCTGAGCGAGATGCGCGTGTCGACTGGGTCGACATGGCGCACGGCGCAGGGGGTGGCCGTCGGGATGACGCTGGCCGATGTGGAAGCGATCAACGGCAGGCCGTTCCTGCTCGCCGGCTTCGGCTGGGATTACGGCGGCACCACGCTGGACTGGAAGGAGGGCAAGCTCGCGACGCTGCCCGGCGGCTGCCTGCTGCGGCTGCGCTTCGATCAGCAGAAGCCGACGGATGCCGATATCGATGGCGACCGCGCGTTCTCGTCGGATGATACGGGCATGCGCTCAGCCGCGCCGGTCGTGGAGGAGATTGCGCTCAGGTTTGAGGAATAGTCAGGTTGAGTTTCGAGGAACGAGAACGCGGGTGCTCGTAATACGCATGCGGCCCCGCTGTTGCGAGGCCGCATGGTCTGGCTGTCGTCTTGGTTTAATCACACACGCGCCGCGTCTTGATGATCTCGCGGCCGCTTGGCGTCACGGTGCGCGAACGGATGGTGCGGCATTCACCGCCACGGGCATACGAGTCGCGATACGAGCGATGATGATACCGACCTTCGTTCATGTAGCGCGGGCCGACGCCGGCACCGACCGGGCCAATCTGTACGCCGACGCCGCCGGGATCAGCGCCCATGTAAACCTGTGCGCTCGCCGGCGCAGCCACGAACAATGCACCAGCCGCTGCAACACCAAGAAGAAGTTTCTTCATTTCAATCCTCCTTGCTTCTGCAGGGCCAACGCTCTTGAACGTGCTGAGGTCCGCACGCGAGATCACAAAATATGTCCGGTGTTCACGTTGCGGCTTACAAAGGAAACGCGGCGGCCGGCTGGCTGCAAACAAACATTGGCCCCGCTTGCGCGAGGCCAATGTCGTCACTCGGATTGATCGCAAGCGGCAGAGTCTTAACGACAGACTCTGCGCGTCTTCACGATCACGCGGCCGCTCGGCGTGACGGTGCGCGACTTGATCACACGGCAATGGCCGCGCGCATAATGGCCGCGATAGCCACGGTGACGCTG
>JAEYVN010000544.1 GCA_023431725.1 Pseudomonadota bacterium | reverse complement strand
ACGGTTCGCTTGATGGGCGGGCCGCCGAATGTCGCGGCGCTGATGACCAACCAGATCGAAGTGTCGGCCGTGCTGGTCACACTGGAGGGTCTCAATGCCAACGTGAAGAAGCCGGGCGTCGCGATGTACATCGCCATGCACAGCCAGACGCCGGTGTACAAGATGGAGCAGTTCGTCGTCCGCACCGAACTGCTCGACAAGGTGAAGTCGATAAAGGATCTCAAGGGCCTGAAGCTGATGTCAGCACCTGGACCGGCCAACCTCAACACCGCCAAGGGCGTGCTTGCCAAGGCCGGACTGAAGGACAGCGAATATTCGATCGATCAGCTCGACATGGGCCAGCACGTCAACGCCATGAAGGCCGGCACCTTTGACGGCGGCTACACGCTCGAACCGGGCGCGACGATCATGGAAAAGATGGGCGTCGCCAAGACACTCGAAGCCGGCGTGATCTCGAAATACATCCTCGGCGACGACAAGGCCGACGCCTTCGCTGCCGGCTGCGCCTTCACCACCGACTTTATCCAGAAACGTCCCGACGTCGCCAAGCGATTTGCACAGGCGTGGAGCAAGGCCGTCGATTTCATCAAGGCGAACCCGACCGAAGCCCGCAAGTATCTCGCCAAGAACACCATGACGCCCGACGATCTCGTCGATAGCGTCCCGATGCTCGGCTACACGATGGTGAAGGACTTCACACCCGCTCAGCTCGGCTACCTGCAGAAATTTTCCGACTTCGGCACCGAAATCGGCGTCGTGCCGGAGAAGCTCGACGTCAAGAAATTCGTCAAGTCCTTTTAGGCTCCGGCCGGAGACATCACACATGAACATTCAGCACGCCTTTCGGGATGACTCGACGGGCGTGCCGTCGTCTCCAGCCGTCGGCGGCTTCGGCAAGCGCCCACATGTCACCATCCGGGGTCTCAGCAAACGCTTCGACAAAGCCGTTATCTACGACAACTTCGACCTGGACATTCCGCGCGGCGAACTGATCTCCGTGTTCGGCCCCAACGGTTGTGGGAAGAGCACCCTGATCAACATGATCGCGGGCCTCATTCCCGTCGATCAGGGTGAAATCCTGTTCGATGGCATGCTGCTGTCGGAAATCAAGTTCGGTTATGTGTTCCAGAACTACCGCGAGGCGCTGTTCCCATGGATGCGCGCCTTCGACAACATCTCCTATCCCTTGAAAATGATGAAAGTGCCGGCCGCCGAACGAAAGGCGCGCACGGAAAAACTCGTGGCGCATCTCGGCGTCAAACTCGATCTCAACAAATATCCCTATCAGATGTCCGGGGGCCAGCAGCAGCTGGTTTCGATCATGCGCGCGCTGATCGTGGAGCCGGAGATCCTGTTCCTCGACGAGCCATTTTCCGCACTCGACTATGAAATGACACTGTTCATGCGCGAACAGTTGCAGAAGCTGTTCATGGAGACCGGCACAACCACCGTTCTGGTCTCGCATGACCTCGAAGAAGCGGTTTATCTCGCGGACCGCGTGTTGCTGCTTTCGCGATATCCGGCACGGGTTGCCGATTTCGTGCAATATGCGGGTGTTCGGCCGCGTACCGACGCAACATTGTCGGAGCCCGACTTCGTTCGCACCAAGGCCCATTGCCTCGAGGTCTTCCAGCGCGAGGTCCGACGCTCATGATTGCCCGACGCCTTGAACCGTTGCTCCCCCTCGTCGGTGTGGCCGGCCTGTTCTTCATCTGGTACGCCACCACAGCAGCCAAATGGGTCGACCCGGTGCTGCTGCCCTCGCCTGCAACCACCTTCAAGGCCTTCTGGACCGGGATGGACGGCGGCCGGCTGTGGTTCGATTTTGTGCAGACCGTCTACCGCACGGCAATGGCCACTGCGATTGCCGCTGTTATTGCTATCCCGCTGGGTATCGTGCTCGGGTCATCGGAACGGCTTTATCGTTCGCTGGAATTCGTGATCGATTTCTTCCGCTCGACGCCGGCCTCGGCAATGTTTCCGCTCTTTCTCGTGCTGTTCGGCGTCGGTGACGAAACCAAGATCTCGGTAGCCGCTTTCGGCGCCGCGCTGGTGATCGTGTTCAACGTCGCCTATGGCGTGATGAATGCGCGCAAGACGCGCCTTCTTGCCGCCAAGGTGATGGGCGCCTCAAGACTGCGTGTTCTGTTCGATGTGATGCTGATGGAATCTATGCCGCAGACCTTCGTGGGCCTACGCAATGGTGTCTCGCTCGCACTCGTGATCATCGTGGTCGCGGAAATGTTCATCGGTTCACGGGACGGCCTTGGCCATAGCGTGTTCGAGGCGCAGCAGCTGTTCGACATGCCGCGCATGTATGCGGCGATCTTTGCAGCCGGCGCGCTTGGCTATGTGCTGAACCTGCTGTTCCTGATGGCCGAGCGCAGCTTCGTGCATTGGGGCGGCAAGTGACCTGCCGTAACACGTGAACTGATGCCCGCAGGATTGTCGCTCTGGCAATACTCGGCGACCGAACTCGCGAGAGCGTATCGCGCGGGCATCACAACGCCGACCGCGGTGCTGCAGGCGGTCCTCGACCGGATCGAGGACATCAATTTCCGTCTCAACGCGATTGTAACGCTGGACAGCACTGGCGCACGAGCGGCCGCGGATGCGAGCACGCAACGCTGGCGCACGGGAGCATCGCTCGGGTCGCTCGACGGCGTTCCGGTCACGATCAAGGATAACATCCTGGTGAAGGGCATGCGCAGCACCTGGGGCAGCGCTCTCTACGCCGATTTCATGCCTAACACGGACGAAGAACCGGTCGCACGCTTGCG
>JAEYVN010000478.1 GCA_023431725.1 Pseudomonadota bacterium | reverse complement strand
GCGCCTGGATGAAGTCCCACTGCGAAGAACGCTTCTCCTGCGAGACTAAAGCTAAATTGCGCGGACTGTGGATCGGACGAAACTGCAGCATCCCAAGCGTGCTGCTTGCTGTCGAGCGCGTGCAGTGCCGCCAGGCGCTGCCAAAGTGCCTCTTCAAATTCCTTTTCGGAGAGGTTCAACGGCCCTTCGAACAACACAACGAATGTTGTAAAGAGCTTTCGTGAGCGCTGGTAACTCAGGACAAAGCGTTGGAACGCCTCCAGCAGTCGAAGATCATCGCCCGACGATGTGATGGACCCGCCATCGAAGTAAGTTACCTGACCTCTATTGAGTGCCGACTTAGCTCCGAGACAAGGAAAGGATCGGGACTCGAGGAACTCAGCAAACTCTCGGTGCGAAGCGTCTGCACCGCGTGCTCCATATGTCATATTACGTTCTCGATTGAGTTCGGGGCCGCTTTGCCAGGCACAGCGTAATACCGGCTTAAACGAAACGATCGAAGGTTCGTTCCGACTACAGACGTCCCCCGCTAAAAGCCGATAAACACAACGTCTTTTGACGGGCACAAAAAGCGGCAATAATCGGCCGAAAGCCGGCTTAAAGGGCCGGCCTGGCCCGAGTGTAATGGGGCTTCTGGGATTGGACCTTCAGCCACAGAGCCAGAGCCTTTTGCCCAGGCAATTGTATGCTTGGAACAATTTGCTTTCAGAACGCCTATACGTCAGCACCCGCTGCGCCAATGCATGGGCGACCTCGCTACCGAGGCCATATTTGTGGCGCTTTTACCGCGGTCACCGTTGACGTAACGCTGGACCTTGGTCACGCGCTTGAAGCACACTTTTCAAACCTGACCACACGCTTCCGCCTGACGTGACGTGATGGTTCAAATGAGAGAACGACAACTCTGAATAACGCGAAGCAAATATTGGAGCTGATATGACGTCGTCCTTGGACTGTCTGATCATCGGCGGCGGACCAGCGGGTTTGACGGCCGCGATATATGCCGCGCGTTTTCATCTCCGCGTAGGAGTCATCGACGCCGGCGAGAGTCGGGCACTTCAGATCAGACGCACGCACAACCATGCCGGCTTTCCAGAAGGCATATCAGGCGCGGAACTCTTGCAACGCATGCGGACCCAAGCCGCTAGGTACGGAGCATTGATCGACAAAAGCCGCGTAGACACTCTGCAAATGACGGCCAACGGCTTTGTTGGCACTACGGATAGCGGCGCGTTTAGCGCTAAGTCCGTCATTATCGCCACAGGGGTTACCAATCATCGGCCGGACATGAGTGAAACCCTACACTCAGAAGCACTCCAATCGGGACGATTGCGATATTGCCCGGTCTGTGACGGCTACGAAGTCACCAATAAAAACGTGGCCATCATCGGCGCCAATAGCGCGGCTGTGAGGGAGGCCATCTTTATGAAATCCTTTACTCGAGACGTCACTTTCGTCGGCCCACAGTCGATCGACGAGGCTGAACGATTGCAGCTCCAAAGATATGGGATCCCGCTGGTAGCGGGACCGGCACGAGAATTCGCTCTGGAGACAGACACAATAAGCTTCGCCTGCGGTAGTCGCCGATACAGTTACGATGCGATCTACCCGGCCCTTGGATCGTCAATCCATTCGGATTTAGCAATTCAACTTGGCGCCAAGGTTACCGACGATACCTGCATTGAAGTCGATTCTCATCAACGGACGAGTGTTGAAGGACTTTATGCCGCCGGGGATGTCGTCATTGGCCTTGACCAGATTAGCCACGCCATGGGTCAGGCTGGTGTCTGCGCGACAACTGTTCGCAACGATCTGGCGGCCCGAGGACGTTTCCCCTTTTAGCAACAGCCGCTCGCTGCAGACCACCACAAGCAGAGTCAAAGGCCTATCCCCTGCTGCGGTCTGGTTCTGTGTCCTACACGAATGCGGTTCTGCGACGGAGACTAAGCACCCCATGCTTGAGGCATAACCGCCGGGAGCCGGGCCGCAGATAAATGCTACCGGGCTCGAATGGCACGACCGTTGGATGCTTTGTCGTTACTAAAATTCTGCGCTGCGGTCGAAAGCACGCCCATACTGCGGTCTGCGCGCTATCATTGCAGCCTTCCCCATCGCTTTACGGTCTTTGTTGGAGGCCAATAGCGCAGCAGCTGCCGCACCGCCGCAGCTAGACGACAAACGAACGCCCGCCACATACGCCCGAGCAAGAACGAAAAGAACGCGAGTTGCATCGCTAATTTTCCGCTTCACAATGTCAAAAGCAGTCGTCGCGATGCCTCGGCTACATGCGCTTTGGGTCATCCCAGAATGACGGAGAATTATGTATTCAAATGGGATGACGCAACCAGGGCCACGTCCCAACACCATAAGTCCGTCCAATACCGCGGCAGCTTCTATGGCGCTTCATTGTCAGCGAAGCCGCAGGCGGCATCGCGATCGCGGGAGCTCATTTCTCGCCAAAGGGGCTGGGCGGTATTCGGCGTCCTGTGGCTTGCGCGTCTGCAGGCCTCCGCAGCGCTCGCGCTGCAGCTGTTTCTATTTTCCTTCGTAGGAGAGACTTTCAGCGCGCTTGCCTAAATGCTTCGCAGGAAATGGAAAATGTTGTCGCCTCGGAGCGGTCGAAACCGCTGTTACTTCAAGAAGTGATCGTCAGCGAGACCGGCGCTGGAGCGTCCGCCCTGATTGTTGCCAACCGCCCGTCGTGCTGCTTTTTAGTGGCTGCCCCATGACCATGTCGGCGGTATTGCCGGTATCACGCACCGGCCTACCGTTCGAGAATCTCTAAGCCTGAAGCTCGAAGTTCGTCGGCGATCAGAGAGCGAATGAGAAGCTCGACCTTCACAACCAGTACAGTTGCCGTTTCACCACTTCGACACTAGCTCGAAGGCAGCACCGGAAGAAGCAATCGAGACGAGGAGTGAACCACACTTAGACAACTAGATCCGACTGACGCGTGGCGAAACCTCATAATGGCAGGTGTCTCGGGATTCTGGTCGTCGCCGGTCAGTACAAGGCGAACCCGATTACCCGCATTGAACCGCCTCGCGTTATAGACTAGCGGGATTCGGTAGCGCACGATTTCTCCAATGGGCACGGCCTCGAAGGTTCGGCAAGGCAGCACTGGGGCGCCGGGCCGGCTCGCCACCTCGTCCACCGCGCGCAGACTCGCGCGTAAATAACCCAAGTAACGTCGGTCACGTTGTCGGATACATCGACCTCCTGTAAAACTGCTATGAAGGCGGTATCGCCGGCGGTAACCGCAGCATAGAGGATCAATTCTATCGGCCCCGCCATATCGAAGTCGTGTTGCAGAGGCGAAGACGTCCAGGAGAGAAAGGAAGGGGGATCGGTTTCGCTAGCATGGTCTCGGTTGAGACCGCCCCCAAGTGTCATCATTGCGCGGCTCCCCACCGCGCCTTCCTGTAGCGCGAGGTCGCCGTCGGCGCAGAGTGAGAAGGCGTTATACGCCGCTTCCGGCACCGGCCAGGTATCGGCTGTGTGCCAGCCCTCCGCGCCCGGCAGGACATAGCGAATGCGTGGACCGTCGAGGATACCGGTGTCCCTGTCCTTCAGCCAATGGTCGAACCAAGCCAGCGCCTCGACGTGAAGACTCTCCCAAGGCCATGTCAGCCCGTAATCGCCGAGCATCGCGACACGCACATGTTTGCTGTTCGTCAGTGCATGGAACGCCGGAAACGTCGACGGCAGATGCAGCGGCACATTCTGCCAGTCGCAACCAAGATAGACCGGGACCTCAATTCTTTCGAGCAACGGCAGGAGATTGCGCTCGTCCCACCAGGTGTCTCGCAACGGCCTCTCAACGGCGACCGCGCGCCAATAATCGTCCCAAGGATGCGGATCGTGGTGCAGCTTCATCAGATGCTTGAGAGCGGTGACAGAAGCTTCGCCGTTCATGGTGGCGAACTTCCGGTGTATCGCTGGAACATGCAGCACCGCGCGGAGGGCGTCGAACAGCGCGCTCCGCAGGAAATGGTCGGAGAGTTTCGATGTCATTCCGAGAACAGAGAGGAACGGCGAGATGAATGAACTCGAAAACAGGCCGTTATGGCTCACGGCTTCGAACAGGTCCGCGGTGACCGCGAGCGGGAATATCGCCTTCAAATGCGGGGGCCGTTCTACGGCGGCCTCGAGCTGGGTCATAGCGAAATAGCTTATGCCGACCATGCCGACATTACCGTCGCACCAAGGCTGCACCGCCGCCCATTCGACGAGGTCATGCATGTCGTGGCGCTCCTGCGCATCAAACAGGCCGAAGACACCTCCGGAACCGCCGGTGCCGCGCAGATTAGCGATCAGATGCACATAGCCGCGCGGCACAAAGAAGTCACTTGCACCGGCCTCGATGAAGCCGGCTGGCGCTCCGAGGTCCTGAACCTGACGCGGGTAAGGCGACGCTGCGATCAATACCGGATAGCGGCCCGGTTCCGCCGGACGATGGATACCGGCAAGCAGCCGGATGCCGTCGCGCATCGGAACCGCGACATTGTTGTCGCGGGCTATTCCATGTTGCGGCTCGGACAGGTTGCGATAGCTGCGGCCCGTGGTCTGCGGCCCGTTCAACTGTCGCTCACCGGGCGCTGTTCCCGCGCTCGAAATTCCAACCCTCGACATGACAAACTCCGGAAAAGAAGGCTTACGCTGCAGCTATGAACTACCGCGTGAGCGTTGGATTCTGCTCTGCGTAAGGAGTACGCCCTTTTGGATCGAGCGGGGCGCCATCGATAGCAAACATCCATGATGTCATGGGCATCAATTAAGCTAAGGAGACCGTGCCCGTGCGACCGGCTACGGTCGGGTCCGGCAAGTAGGTCTTCGCGATCAAAGCCCGGCCGACATTTGGCCGGGCCGTCTGTCGCTTCCATAAAAAGAGCTACGCTGCCCTTCGTAGATGACGCCCCTCACGGATCTCTTCGATAATCTTCGCAGAGAAGGCTTCGAGATACCGCGCGGATGAAACGGAAGATGGCCTTCAGAGCCTGCGGCCGCTGCTTGACGGCGCGCAATCCACGCCAGCCTAACGTGGTTTCTCTGGGCTGAGAGTGGGAAGTTGTCGTACTAAGGAGTATCAATAAAGCCAGGCGCTAAGTCGGTCTTGTAATATTGAACACTCGCTTCGGCATCTGACGGTTGATCTTTCGCTAGGGTCGACGCGGTTTGCTGAATCAAGCTTCATGATGGCAACGATGTTCCACGAAGCGCGACGACATCAACTAAGCAGAG
>JAEYVN010000382.1 GCA_023431725.1 Pseudomonadota bacterium | reverse complement strand
ACATCAAGGCCATTGAGCACGCGGAAGCGCTCCAGCTGGCGGTCGGAATAGGCCATCTGGCCGGCCAGCTTCTCGACCGTGTCGCGCGGTCCCACGGTCACGACTTTCAGACGCAACGGCCGTGCCGCGCGGGCCTCGGCGACGCTCATGCGGCGGAAGCTGGCGACGGCGTCGCGGAAATGCTTGTCCATTTCCGGCGTCTTGTTCTTGGCGGCGAAGATGAAGCGATAGACCTCACTGCCGAAGCGGATCGCATAGAGACGGAAGCCCCAGGGGTCGCCATTGGCCGTTCCGGTCGCACCACGGAAGCCGTTGATGGTGATCTCCTCGACCGAGGCCGCGTCGATGTTCTCCATCCAGCCGGACTGCAGATAATCGGTCAGCTTCTGGTCGGCCGGGATGCGCACGACGTCGAGGCGAAGCGCGAGATCGCCGCCGTCCTTGATGCCGAACACGGCCTGCGGCGTGTTCTCCAGCACGAAGCCGTCCGGCGCGGTGAATGTGAAACCGAGTTTGGGATGCACGAAACGGCGGCCGCGGACAAAGCCCTCGCTCGGGTCTTCGCCGTAGGTCAGGCCATCGAGCAGGCCCAGATAGGTCTGCCGGTCCTGCGCCCCGCCGGCGGGCGCGGAATACTGGCGCGCATTGAGTGTCGCATTGGCGACGCGTTCCGGTGTCGCCGGATGCGACGACAGAAACTCCATGCTGCGCGGATCGTTCTTGGTGCCGCTGGATCGCAACTCGGCGCTGCGGCCCATCGAGGTCAGGAAACGCGTTGCGCCATAGGGATCATAGCCGGCGCGCGAGGAAATACCGACACCAATGCCGTCGGCCTCGAATTCCTGTCCACGCGAGAATGTCGCCAGCGCGATCTTGGACTTGGCCAGCGCCAGCGCGCCCATCTGCTGATCGCCAAGGACATCGCTGGCAACCCGGTTGACCATGGCAGCCTGGCGGACCTGGTCTTCGCGGATGGCCGCGTGGCGGGCGATGACATGCGCCATCTCGTGCGAAAGCACGGAGGCGATTTCCGAGGTGTCATTGGCCAGCGCGAGCAAACCGCGCGTAACGTAAAGCTGGCCGGTCGGCAGAGCAAAGGCGTTGATGGACGGCGAGTTGAGGATCGTGATCTTGTAATGCAGGTCGGGCCGCTCCGATGACGCGACCAGCTTCTCGACCGTGCGGTTCAGCGATTCCTCGAGCTTGGGATAGTTGTAGGCCCCGCCATAGGCGGCCAGGATGCGCCGGTGTTCACGCTGCGCCGGTGTCAGCGTCTCCGGTTTCTCGACCGGTGGGTCGGGCAGGGTGATCTGGCGTCCGACCTGATAGGCGCTCGAGCAGGACGCGAGGATCAGGGCCAGCGCTGCGGCTGCCAGTCCCGACTTCAGACGTCCCTGGTAGGCACTCGACAAAAGCTCACGTCCCCCACAAGCGGCTAGCGGGCCGCCACGACTTCCACTTGCTCCGGCCGCGTGGCTTCGATCCACGGACCTGAGCGTTCCTCGACGAAACCGCGCACCCGGACGTCCCTTCCGGAGAGCGATCTCGGTGGCAGGCCTTCCCTTATGAAGGTTGCCTCGTTGCGTTTTGCAATTGTGACGGTGAAGTCTTCGGACCACCGCCGCCCGAAATTCACATAAATGATGCTGCCGCTCTCGCGGACCGACAACACCCGCCCCTCCACAATTGCAAACCGTCCCTGATCGCTCAAGATCATCTTTGGGTCATTTGCATTATGCCTGCGCTTGCCGGACGCCCATGCCCCCCGCCCGGAGGATTGGGCTACCTGCTCCCGCTCAAGGAGCTGGCTGACGCACGCTTGGTCTCCGATCCGGCCTCCCGGAACAGCGAGGCCTTGTTCCACCAAGGCATACTGGATGGGAGTTTCCGACCCGCTAACGATTGGGAAAGCATAAATCCGGCCGTATCGGTCCGGGGTGGCGTTGCCTTTCAGCGATACCGTGCGGTTCAGGAGCTGGTCGGCGAGGGCGGATCTGGCCGCATCGGCCGGCACCATCCAGGCGATGCCCGCCAGTTTGACCAGACGCCCGTCGCCGAGGGCCAGGGTATGGCTGTCCGGGATGGCGATGACTTTGGCCTCGCCCAGGGCGGTCGCACCGCAGGCGGCAGCGACCGGAGCGCCGGCGCAAACGGCTGTCAGGACGGCGCCCAACCCCGCGCATCTCGCCAGCCATCGCTTCATTTCATGCGGGTCCCTTTACGCGCAATCCCATCCAAGCATGCAGGGGCGTGCGACAAGCAGCAACGGCAATATTGATGCAATGCGCATTCAAGGGGGACCTGTGTTCAATGCGCATCGCTTTGGAGGTGGTCGGTGCAATGTCATGCAGATTGGGGGCAAGCGTCAGGCAACAAAAAAGCCCGACATCGCCGTCGGGCTTTTCGAGACTTACATGGTGCACTACCACACTTGCATCATTCCTTGGCTTTACCTCCGAGCCAGACGCGCTGAAATGACGTGATGTCGTCTGATGCGGCTTGGTAGAGACCGGCCGCGACGATCATGGGATACCAGAACAGTAATGGCATGACGCTTCTCCTCGGCCGGAACGCTACTTGCAGTTCGCGTCTCTCGGCCTTTCGCTGTCGATAACGCCACGATTTAATGGATGTTCCGCATATATTCTGTGCAGATGGCAATGGAGACGTCGTCCTCATGCAACGTTTGCGTAAGAAAAATTCGCCGTTGCGGGGATGTGCTGCTGAAATTTTTTGATTTCTCGGATCGCGCCTTATCGGGCATTCATGCGAGATGTCATGACCCATCAAACCTGGTCGGCTTCATGCCGCTGCGGAGTCTTGCGTGAAAACACGAACCTTCTGTCCCGGTTGCGGCGGCTATCGCGACATCGAGGATGGGCATCGCGTCTGCACGTTCTGCGAATACATCGATGAGCAACGCGACGGCGCAAAGGCGCTGTCGCGTCAGACATTGCAGCATCGCTTCAGCATCGATGGTGTCGGTTTCATCTTCACGTTCGGCATCGAGCAGGGCCATCTCGCTGTCAGCATCGC
>JAEYVN010000302.1 GCA_023431725.1 Pseudomonadota bacterium | reverse complement strand
GAGTTAGGTCGCTCCGGCCTTCTTCAGTTCTTCAATCTCGTTCGCACTGAAGCCGAACTCGGCCAGCACTTCATCGGTATGTTCGCCGCGATCCGGCGTATGCATCACGATCTTGCTCGGCGTTCGCGACAGCGACACCGCCTGCCTGATTACTTGCAACGTGCCGCGATCCGGCGTCTCCATGTCGGTTGCGACACCAATATGCTTGACCTGCGGGTCTGAGAACATCTCATCGACAGCGTAGATCGGTCCTGCGGCAACGCCCTGTTCGTTCAGGCGCGTGATCCAGTAAGCACTGGTGTTGCCGGCCAGCACGCCTTCGATCTCGGCATTCATCGCATCGCGGTTCTTCAGCCGCAACGCGTTGCTGGCGTAGTCCGGATTCTGCAGGAAATGCTCCGCGCCGATCGCCTTGCAGAAGCGCGTCCAGGTCGGCGAACCGGTCGTCGCGATGTTGATCTGGCCGTCCTTGGTCTTGTAGACGCCGGTCGGAATGCTGGTCGGATGATTGTTGCCGGCCTGCCCCGGCACCACCTTGTCGATCAGCCAGCGCGCCGCCTGGAAATCCAGCATGAAGATCTGCGCAGCCAGCAGCGACGCCTCGACGTATTGGCCCTCGCCGGATCGCTCGCGCTCCAGCAACGCCACCATCACACCGAGCGCGGCGAACAGGCCCGCCGTCATGTCGGCAATGGCCGCACCCGCCCGCACCGGCCCCTGCCCCGGCAGGCCGGTGACCGACATCAGTCCGCCCATGCCCTGGGCGATCTGGTCGAAGCCCGGCCACTTCTCGTAGGGACCGGTCTGCCCATAGGCCGAGATGCTGGCATAGATGATGCGCGGATTGACCGCCTTCAGGTCCGGATAATCGATCTTCAGCCGCCGCTTCACATCGGGGCGGTAGTTCTCGATCACGATATCGGCCTTTTCGGCCAGCCGCATAAAGGTCGCGCGCCCGGCCTCGCTTTTCAGATCGAGCGTGATGCTGCGCTTGTTCCGGTGCAGGTTCTGGAAATCCGCCGAATGGCGCGGGCCGCCGATGGGATCGCCACCTTCCAGCCGCTCCGGCGCCTCGATCTTGATGACATTGGCGCCCCAGTCGGCGAATTGCCGGGCGCAGGTGGGTCCGGCGCGGACCCGCGAAAGATCGAGAACCGTCAGGTTCTGCAACGCAGACGATGCGCGGGGAATATTCGGCGAAAGATCGGAATTGTCAGGCAATGGTATTCCCTGCGGGTCTCTGAACGTGCCGGCTGGCGGCGACAATCCCCGAACCAGACGGCAAATTCAACTCACCGCATCACGCCCCTTTGCAGGTCAAACCTTCCGGATCCGAAAGGTCAGGAGATCCCCGTCGCGGGCGCTGGCTTCGAGCGTATCGCCGGTCTGGTTGATCAGGTTCGGAATATCGATCGAGGACAACGGGTCGGTACATTCGACCAGGATCACCTCGCCGGCCGTCAACCCCTTCAGAATCTTGCGGGTGCGGAGCGCCGGCAGCGGACACTTCAAGCCGCGGAGATTGATGACTTTTTCTGTCATGGTCATAGGACCGCTCTATCGACGGCCCGCCTTTCCAATTCTGAAACCGACAATATTTCAGTTGCTTGACCCAGTATGGATGCTTCGCCACAAACGCAAGCATGAACGCGGACATACCCGCTCCTCAAAGGATCACCAGGCTGACGCCGCTGGCCGATGTGCTGGCAATGCTGGCGCAGCTTTCGCCTGTGACAGAGCAAAATGTTCCGGTGGCGGATGCCGTTGGTCATGTGCTGGCGACCGACGTGGTCGCCACGCAGGCGAAGCCGTCCGCTGCATTGGCGCTGCGCGACGGCTGGGCGGTCGAGGCCGATGTCACGCGCGATGCCGGCCCCTATGCGCCGATGCTGCTGCCACCCTCGACGCAGCGCATCGATGCATTTGCGCCGATGCCGCCGGGGACCGATGCCGTCGCGCCGATCGATGCCGTCGCGGTGTTGGGTGGCATGCTGCAGATCATGGCGCCGGTCGCGCCGGGTGAAGACATTCTGCCTCCGGGCGGCGATTGCGAAGCCAATGCTGTTCTCTGCACTTCGGGAGCGCAACTGTGCGCCATCGATATCGCGGCATCGACCGCCCTTGGCGTGACGAAGCTTTGTATACGCAAGCCGCGTGTTCGTGTTGTGCCGGCACGACCTGACGATGCAATCCTGCAATCGATCGGTCATTTTCTGGTGCATGTTGTAAAGGCAGCCGGCGCGGATGTCTCGCTGACGGACGACCTCGACGAAGCGCTGCGTGACGCAGCCACCGACGCGGTCATCGGCGTCGGCGGCACCGGCAGCGGCCGGAACGATCATGCGGTGACGGCATTGTCGCGCGCCGGCACATTGACGTGTCACGGCATCGGCCTCTCGCCGGGAGAGACGGCGGCCTTCGGTCAGGTCGAGTCGCGGCCCGTGTTGCTGATCCCCGGCCGCATCGATGCGGCACTGGCTTGCTGGCTCGCCTTGGCCCAGCCCCTGATCGCGGCACTCAGCAATGCGAAGCCGAACGCCATCACGCAATCCGCGGAATTGTCCCGCAAGATCACATCGACCATCGGCCTTGCCGATGTGGTTCCGGTGCGGCGCAGCGGCGACACAATCACGCCGCTCGCATCGGGCATGCTGCCGTTGCAAACATTGGCACAAGCCGATGGATGGATTCTCGTGCCCGCGGAAAGCGAAGGCTATCCTGCGGGCACCGTCGTTCGGGTGAGACCGCTGCCGTGAATCAATTGCCGAAGCCTGAAAATACGCTTGTCGACGCCGTTCGCCGCGCTGCGCGACAGGAGCAGTTTCTTGAGGTCGTCTCGGCCGAAGACGCGAAGCGGCGTTTTGAAAGCCGGCTTGAATTGTCGCCACGCGGCACGCAAAGCGTCGCACTCTCCGACGCGCTGGGCCGCGTGCTCGCGTCCGATGTGCTTGCGCCACTTGATGTTCCGCCGTTCGACCGTTCCGGCGTCGACGGTTTCGCCCTGCGCGCCAGCGACACCACCGGCGCCAGCGATGCAACGCCGCTGCGGCTGCGCCTCAATCGCGAAGTGATCGCCTGCGGACACGCACCGCGCATCGAAGTGACTCCCATCACGGCCACAACGATTGCCACGGGCGGCGTCGTGCCACGCGGCGCCGATGCGGTCATCATGATCGAGCACACCGAACTGCTCGACGATCCGGAAAATCCGTCCGTCGAAATCCGTCGCGCCGTTGCGCCGGGACAATTCATCGCCTATGCCGGCTCCGACATCGCGCGCGGAGAAACCTTGCTGCGCAAGGGCACGCTGCTCGGCTCGCGCGAGATCGGCATGCTCGCGGCCTGCGGCATTGCTCATGTCGACGTCGTGCGCAAGCCGAAGGTCGCCGTGCTCTCGACCGGCGACGAACTGGTGCAGCCGGGCGAAGCACTCAGCCCCGCCAAGATCTATGACAGCAATGGCGCGATCGTCGCTGCCGCCGTCACCGAAGCCGGCGGCGAACCGGTGGCCTATGGCGCGTTTCCCGACGACGAAACATTGCTCGGTGATGCCATGCGCAAGGGTCTCGCCGATGCCGACATGCTGATCCTGTCCGGCGGCACATCGAAAGGCGCGGGCGATCTCTCGCATCGCATCGTGTCGACGCTCGGCGAGCCCGGCATTCTGGTGCATGGCGTCGCGCTCAAACCCGGCAAGCCGCTCTGCCTTGCGGTGGCCAATGGCAAGCCCGTGGTCGTGCTGCCCGGATTTCCGACCTCGGCGATCTTTACGTTCCATGCATTCGTGGCGCCGGTCATTCGCGCGCTCGCCGGCCTGCCGCCGGAAAATCCGAAGACCGTATCGGCGCGTGTGCCGACACGCGTCCCCTCCGAACTCGGTCGCAAGGAATTCGCGCTCGTCGCCTTGGTCGAAGGCGCCGGCGGCATGGTCGCATTTCCATCGCCGAAAGGATCAGGCTCCGTCACCACCTTCTCGCAATCGGACGGTTTCATCGAGATCGATGCGCTGGCCAGTGCGCTCGACGCCAATACGACAACCGA
>JAEYVN010000255.1 GCA_023431725.1 Pseudomonadota bacterium | reverse complement strand
GCGCCTGTCATTGGCTGTGGTCCAGGCGTCGAAGGAATTCAAGGTTTATCTCGACAAGGCGGCAGCCGATAAGGCCCAGCTCGATCTGTCCGTCCCTCCGGGCTCACCCCTTTTCGCAACCATTTTCAACACCAAGGCCGTTGAAACATTACCCGCGCCCACGGGACCAGATCTGTCCTGGCTGTCGGAATGGCTCGGTTCCGCGGCCTCAAGCTATGTCGGCATCATCAATGTCGGGGGCGCCCCCAACGGCGAACCGCTTCAAAAGGCCGTGCAGGAGAACGTCGCCCGTTATGAAAACGAGCTGACCAAGGCCATGGATTTCCTGTTACGGCTGATGCCGCGCATGGCGCTTGCGGCCGACGCCTTCATGCAGGCGCTGTCGGAACAGGAGCGCAGCCTTCCAACTCGCCAGCAGGGTCTGGCCCAGGTGCGCAGCGGTTACATGCAGACCGTCGCCGGCGCCCTCACCTTCATCAGTGGCGGACCGAAGATCAACAACGCTCGCGTACTCGCCAAGGCGCTGCGGGATACGGTGGATATCTGGAGCAAACGGGCCGACGCCGAAGAGCGGACGCAGTTTCTATCGCTGCTGGCGCAGGCCCGAACTAGCGCCAAGGATGCGGCCGTCGACGATCAACTGATGGCGGTCTCGACGGCCATCGCTGCTATCAAATGACAAGAATGTAATGCCTTATTGCGCCGTCCATCCACCATCGACTCCGATGGATTGGCCGCGAATCTGTGCTGCCGCATCCGAACACAGAAAGACAGCGACGCCCCCCAACTGCTCGGGCGTTACGAATTCAAGCGATGGCTGCTTCTCGCTGAGAAGATCGAGCTTGGCCTTCTCAACCGGGATATCCTCATTCGCGGCACGCGCATCGATCTGTTTTTGCACAAGCGGCGTCAGCACCCACCCCGGGCAGATGGCATTGCAGGTCACGCCGGTCTTGGCCGTTTCGAGCGCCACCACTTTCGTCAATCCGACCAGACCGTGCTTGGACGCGACGTAAGCAACCTTGTCGGCACTGGCGACAAGACCATGGGCACTGGCGATGTTGATGATGCGGCCCCAGTTGCGATCCAGCATCTGCGGCAGTGTGACGCGAATGGCGTGAAAAGACGATGACAGGTTGATGGCAATCACCGCATCCCACTTTTCCGGCGGGAAATTCTGGATCGGCGACACATGCTGAATGCCGGCATTATTGACGAGGATATCGACATGGCCAAGCTCCGCTGTCGCCTGCTTCACCATCTGCTCGATCTCGGAGGGCTTGGTCATGTCGGCCGGCGCATAAATGGCGCGCACCTTGAATTCACTCTCGATACCGCCCCGGAGCTTTTCAATCTCACCGGCGTCGCCAAAGCCGTTCATGACGATATCGGCACCGGCTCCAGCCAGCGCCCGCGCGATGCCAAGACCGATGCCCGAGGTCGATCCGGTGACGACGGCGACTTTGTTCTTCAACATCTACGATCTCCACAGCCAGCTCATTGCGCCCCTTATCGAAACCACGTCTTGTATCGTTTGGAAACACCTTCGTTCGAAATGCTGCCATTCGCTCCGACACAGAATTGCCGTGGCTTATGATTATCCGGCAGCGGCAAATCGGGAGATTCGTATGATCCTTCGCCTGTCAACCGCCTTCCTCGCGCTATGTGTTGCATGCAGCACGGCCTCCGCGCAGCAGACATCACGGGTCTCGACCATCAGCGTGCAAGGCGAAGGCCGTGTCGACACGATGCCCGATCACGCCAGGCTGACGGCCGAAGTCGTGACGCGCGGCAAGACTCTGGAGGCGGCTACCGCCGCGCATCGCGAGCGCGCAACCAAGGCGGATGGCATGCTGCGTGGCCTTGAAAACGACGGCCTGAAGATCGAGCGCGCGCTATTTCGTTTGGACCAAAGCCGACTGCCCGCACCTCCCGGACAGAAACAGCCCGAGCCCGAATATGAAGCGGTCACATCTTTCACGCTGAAGACTGATCGCGTCGCTTCGATCGATCAGCTTGTCACTGCGATTGCCGATAGCGGTCTGTTCGAAATCCAGAACCTGAATTTTGGCATCGACGAGAAAAATCCGGCCATTGCCGCCGCACGCCGCGACGCGGTTACCGATGCGCGTGAACGCGCCAGGACCTATGCCGAAGCCGCCGGCCAGCAGCTCGGCGAAGTGCTGGAAATGTCCGACAATTCAGCACGCCCGATGCGGGAGATGGCTGCGCCGATGGCGCTGCGCGCCAGCAGCATGAAAGTGTCGCCGCCGGATACCTTGGCCGTCACCGCAACGATCAACATTACATGGCGGATCGTGCCGACGCCTTGACGATTGGCAGCCGTTGCTGGGATCAGCTCCCGGACCGGTCCAACTCCTCGAGTTCGGTGATCAGGCGGTCGATGACGCCGAGGCCGCCGTTCCAGAAATCGGGGTCGCGAGCATCCAGACCAAACGGCGCCAGCAGCTCCGAATGGTGCTTGGTGCCGCCCGCCGCGAGCATGGCCAAGTATCTGTCGGCAAAGCCGGATTCGGCCTTTTCATAGACCGCATAGAGTGAGTTCACGAGGCAGTCGCCGAACGCGTATGCATATACGTAGAACGGCGAATGTACGAAGTGAGGAATATAGCTCCAGAACACCTCGTAGCCTTCCTTCAGCTCGATGCTCGGCCCGAGGCTTTCCTTCTGCACCTCCAGCCAGATCTCGCCGATCCGCTCGGCGGTCAGCTCGCCGTTCTTGCGCTCGGTATGGATCCGCCGCTCGAAGCTGTAGAAGGCGATCTGCCGGACCACCGTATTGATCATGTCCTCGACCTTGGACGCCAGCATCGCCTTGCGCTCGACCGGATTGTCGATCGTTGCCAGCAGCCGCTTGAAGGTCAGCATCTCGCCGAACACGCTCGCGGTCTCGGCCAGGGTCAGCGGCGTCGGCGCCATCAGCGGGCCGTTCGGCGCCGCCAGCACCTGATGCACGCCGTGCCCCAGCTCGTGCGCGAGGGTCATCACGTCGCGCGGCTTGCCCTGATAATTGAGCAGCACGTAGGGGGGCGCCGACGGCACCGTCGGATGCGCAAAAGCGCCGGGGGCCTTGCCGGTCCGCACCGGCGCATCGATCCAGCGATCGTCGAAGAAGCGCTGCGCGATCTTGGCCATCACCGGCGAGAAGGCGCCGTA
>JAEYVN010000242.1 GCA_023431725.1 Pseudomonadota bacterium | reverse complement strand
GCCAAAGTTTCCATTGCCGGCCTGATACTCTATCGTCGCGTATGAACTATCGTGCAGTGGTTTTCGCGCTTGTTGCGGCCGCATTGTTCGGCGTTTCGACGCCAGCCGCGAAGGTGCTGCTGGGGTCGGTCGATCCGGCTGTTCTGGCTGGTCTACTTTATTGTGGGGCCGGTCTTGGCGTTGCAATCTTGCGGCGTTTGATTGCTCCGATCATTGGTCATCGAGCCGAGGCGCCATTAGCGCGTGCGGATCTGCCTTGGCTTGGCGGTGCGGTTGTCTTTGGCGGAATTCTTGGACCGATCTTGCTGATGGTCGGCCTCGCGCGAACCGAAGCCGCAACGGCATCGTTGCTGCTCACGCTGGAAGGCGTCGCAACCGCTTTGCTCGCGTGGTTCGCATTTCATGAAAGCTTCGATCGTCGCATCGCGCTGGGCATGGGCTGCCTTGTGGCCGGTGCGATCGTGTTGTCGTGGTCCGGAACGCCATCGCTGACGGGACTGATCGGGCCTATCGCCGTCGTCGCCGCCTGTATTGCGTGGGGGCTCGACAACAATCTCACGCGAAAAGTCTCGCTTGCCGATCCTTTGCAGATTGTTGAAATCAAGGGCCTCGTGGCCGGCCCGATCAACCTTCTCATAGCGTTGCTCGCCGGGAACGCGCTTCCTGCAGTGACTCCCGCCATCGCTGCCGGCTTCGTCGGCTTTCTCGGTTACGGCGTCAGTCTCGCGTTATTTGTTCTGGCGCTTCGCGATCTGGGGACGGCTCGCACGGGGGCCTATTTTTCCACGGCTCCCTTCATCGGTGCGGTGGCCGCGTTGGTCTTTCTGCATGAGCCGGTCACGCTTCAGTTGCTGGTCGCGGGTCTCCTGATGGGGATCGGCGTCTGGCTGCATCTGACGGAGGTGCATGAACACGATCATGCACATGAGCCGTTGGAGCACGTCCATGTGCATGTGCACGATATTCATCATCGCCATCCGCACGGCCCTGACGATCCGGCCGGCGAGCCGCATTCCCATCGTCATCGGCATGTCCGTCTGCGGCACCGGCATTCGCATGTGCCGGACATGCATCACACGCATCGGCACTGAGCGGCTTTGATTTGCTGCCAATGCCTCGCGTGCGTTGATGTCGCTAAATTTGACCGAAGGAAGGGAAGGTCCGTTGGCAACCTTGCTGCAGTTGCGGTGAGTGTCTTGCGTCGACATCCGGACGTAGGCACGGGCGTATTGAACCTCCACTGACGTGCAGCGTTGCAGCACTGAAAGAAACAATCTTTCGGAGAGCCAAGATGCGGACAGCATTGATCTTTGCCGCGGCCGTCACGCTGGCGAGCATGACGACATCGGCCCAGGCGATCACGCTACCCGGCGGCGCCGGGCTGGCTGACAGCGCACAAGAGATGGACCCGGTCGAGAATGCCCAGGTCTATGTCTATGGCGGCCGCAGATACTGCTTCTACGGCGACGGATGGCACGGTCCCGGCTGGTATCGATGCGGTTACGCCTGGCGTCGCGGCATGGGATGGGGCGGCGCCTATGGCTGGAACGCGTGGCGGCACGATCGTTACGGCCGTCGCATGGACCGGCGTTACGGCCGGCGCGATTTTCGTCAGGAGCGCCGGTACGGACGTCAGGATTTCCGACAGGGACGTCGCGAGGACCGCCAGGATCTTCGACAGGGACGTCGCGAAGGCCGCCAGGATCTCCGGCAAGGTCGCCGCGAGGGCCGGCAGGATATGCGGCAGGGCCGTCAGCAGATGCGTCAGGACGGCATGCAGCGGCAGGGCAATCCGGCAGGGATGCAACAGCAACAGCGCGGAACCGTCGGTTCCGGACCGCGTGATGGTGGCGGTGGCCGGGGCGGCATGCAGGGCGGTCCGCGTGGCGGCGGTGCCGCGAGTCCGGGTGGCGCCGGCAGCGGAGGTCCCGCCGGTGTAGGCCCGAGCGGCGGCGGTAGCGGTGGCGCTCCGGCCGGTGGCGGCGGAGCCCCTGCCGGCGGTGGCGGTGGTGGCGGCGCTCCAGGTGGCGGCGGTCAAAATCGCTGAGCGCGAACAGGAATGATACGGACTGCCTGCGATGTGGTGCGCAATCCGCGCATCACATCGTTCGGGCGGATGACCACGACACGACCCCTAGCTCACGTCGCCGGCTTCATCAAAGGCAGGCGAAGTTCATCCTATCGCGCCGCCCGTTGGCGCGTTCCCGCTGCGCGATTTGCGGGATGGGCCCATTCTCCAGACGTATGGCCGCACCCATCAGCCCGTGATAAGGCCCGAGGCCAGCCGGGATACCCATAATGACGCCGACCACCATCGCCGCCGTTTCAACACGCTCGACCGATTTTCGGGCGATCGGTCTGATCGGTGCGGCGCACTTCGTCAGCCATGTCTTCATACTTGTCCTGCCGCCGCTATTCCCGTTTGTCCGGGCGGAATTCAGCGTCAGCTACACCGAGCTCGGCTTCGTCATCGCCATTTTCAACATCATCTCCGCGGCCCTGCAGACTCCGGCTGGCTTTCTGGTCGATCGCACCTCGGCGCGCACGGTGCTGGTCGGCGGCCTGCTGATCGGTTCGATCGCACTGGCGATTGCGGCGACGGTGTCGAGCTTTCTCGCCTTCGCGGTGATGTTCGCGCTGCTCGGGCTGGCCAACACCGTCTATCACCCCGCTGACTATGCCCTGCTGTCCAACCGGATTTCGCGACCGCGTCTCAGTCAGGCGTTCTCGATCCATATCTTCGCCGGCTTCATCGGCACGGCGCTGACACCGGCGGCCATGATCCTGCTGGCCGGGTGGTTTGGCTGGCGCAGCGCCTTCATCGGCGCCGCCTTGCTCGGCTTTGCCGTCGCCCTGACCGTGGTGCTGTTCGGCCAGCCGCTGGCAGGTCGGGAGGCGGCGCATGCCAAGGCGGAAACCGGCGGCTCGGCACCGGGAGCAGGGGACTGGCGCGTGCTGATGTCCTGGCCGGTCATGCTCAACCTTCTGTTTTTCGTCCTGATTGCCGCCGTGTCGGTCGGTGTTCAGAGCTACAGCATCGTTGCGCTGGAAGCGTTGCGGGGCGTACCGATCTCATTCGGCACGACCGCACTGACCGTCTATCTCCTGCTTTCCGCGCTGGCGGTGTTGATGGGCGGCTGGATCACGGCGCGCACGGATCGGCATGATCTGGTGGCGATGATCGGTCTCGCCGTCAGCGGCCTTGCCCTGCTGCCGGTCGCGTTCTTTGATCTCGGCTCCGCATTGCTG
>JAEYVN010000224.1 GCA_023431725.1 Pseudomonadota bacterium | reverse complement strand
CACCGCTCTTCGGCGTGAAGTCGCGCTGGCGGAACAGGTTCACCGTCTCGTCGATAAACAGATCCGGCGACATCCCCTTCACTTCGTTGCGCTCGATGCGGCCGGCAAGCTGCATGCGCAATGTGTCAGTGAAACGGAATTCGTTGAACATGTAGCCGGCGATGCTGCGCGTCGTGTTCGGATCGAACAGGCCGCCCTCACGACCCGGCGCGTTCAGATCCTCCGCATTGACCTGCAGGCCCAGTGCCGTGCTCAGCGATGCGAAGCGAAGATCGAACGGCTGAAATTGCACCTCGGTGCGGGCTTCCCTCTGCTTGCTGATGAAGCTCTGCTGCACGCCGTTGAAACCGCCTTCATCGGCGATTTCGTCATGCTTGTAGTCGGTGGTGCCGGCCCAGAAGCGAATGGCGTCGATGGCGTAGCCATCGGGCCGGTACTCGCCCTTGCTGGTGATCCTGGTCTGCTTCATGTCGATGCGGGTTTGCGTCTCGGCCGCCTCCTGGCCCGGCACCTGATAGAGGCTGTCAATGGTCGCGATGGCCACGCCGACAAAGCCACGATCGAAGATGTACGAACCGCCGAGCGCGTTGCCGTTCGAGCGATGCGCCGAATTCGGCTGCCAGCGGCCGACCAAGGGCGCCGGGTTTTCCGGATTGAGATACGGATAGGACGGGATCTGGTAGTCGCCGGCCGATCGGCCGAAGGCATCGGCATGGATGGCGAAATTGCCGCCACCGGCATCCAGTTGCACGGCGCCTTCCCGCCCCTTGTCGACGGTGGTGATGGCGCTGCGAAGCTCGCCGCTGACGCCACGCGGCGGAATGAATGTCGGAATGCGATTGTTGTCGACATTGACCACGCCGCCGATCGCCTGTGAGCCGTAGCGCAAGGTCGCTGGCCCGCGAATCACCTCGATCTTCTGGGCCGCGAGCGGATCGATCGGCACGCCGTGATCCTCGCCGATTTCCGACACGCCGCCAGAGCTGAGGCCGTTTTCCTGGATTCGGACGCGGTAGTTATCGAGGCCGCGCACGATCGGCCGGCTGGCCGCGCCCGGCGCGAAACCGGACGAGGTGATGCCCGGCTTGTTTTGCAGCACGTCGCCCAGCGTCTGGCCGGTGCTGTTGTCGATCTCGTCGCGCGTCACGACGGTGACGGTGGCGAACTCATTGGTCACGATCGGCAGGGTGCCGCGATAGAGGATTTCGGCGGGCTGCCGGACCTCGTCTGCGGGAAGAGGGCGGATCACGGCGCGCGGCCGGCGGATCGGGCTGGTGACGGTGATTTCCGGCAGCGCTTCCTGCGCTGTGGCCGGCGTGCCGGCAGAAAAGTCCAAGGAGAACAAACAGATGGCTGTCGAAGACAGCCACCGACGCCGCAGAAGTCCCATGTGAATAACGCCCCGTCAATGTAATGTTATAATATAACATTGCTGGCGCAACGGAGCCTGTCAATGGCGAAAGCAGTACCGAATTTAGAGGAATGGCTACCCGCTGCGTCTTTCGGACTAGGGGCAACCATGAATGAGCCACCGTCATTCCGGGGCGCGGGCCGAAGGCGCGCGAGCCCGGAATCCAGGGTGGCTGGCTCATGAAAGTGCTGGATTCCGGGTCCGCGCTTTTCGCGCGTCCCGGAATGACGGCCTACAGAATGAACCGGCTGAGATCGGCGTTCTTGGCCAGGTCGCCGATGTTCTTTTCGACGTAAGCGCCGTCGATGACGAGCGTCTCGCCGCTGCGATCCGTTGCCGTGAACGAAATCTCGTCCAGCACACGCTCCATCACCGTCTGCAGGCGGCGTGCACCGATGTTCTCGACGCTCGAATTCACCGACACGGCAATGTCGGCGATGGCGTCGATCGCATCGTCGGTGAATTGCAATGTCACGCCTTCGGTGCCCATCAGCGCGATATATTGCTTGATCAGCGAGGCTTCGGTGTCGGTGAGGATGCGGCGGAAGTCCTCGCGGGTCAGCGCCCGCAATTCGACACGGATCGGCAAGCGGCCCTGCAATTCCGGCAACAGGTCCGAAGGCTTCGACACATGGAAGGCGCCTGAGGCAATGAAGAGAATATGATCGGTCTTCACCGGACCATGCTTGGTCGAAACAGTCGTGCCTTCGATCAGCGGCAGCAGGTCGCGCTGCACGCCTTCGCGCGATACGTCGCCGCCGACACGGCCATCGCGCGCGGTGATCTTGTCGATCTCATCGAGGAAGACGATGCCGTTGTTCTCGACGACCTTGATCGCTTCCTGAACCAGCGTCTCGGTGTCGAGCAACTTGTCGGCTTCTTCATTGATGAGGATGTCGTGCGATTCGGCAACGGTTAGACGCCGCGTCTTGGACTTGCCGCCGAGCTTGCCGAAGATGTCGCCGATCGAGATGGCGCCCATCTGCGCTCCGGGCATGCCGGGAATGTCGAACATCGGCATGCCGCCGCCACCGCCCGACTGCACTTCGATCTCGATTTCCTTGTCGTTCAGTTCGCCGGCGCGCAACTTGCGGCGGAACGATTCCTTCGTGGCCGGGCTCGACGATTCACCGACCAGCGCATTGATGACGCGCTCTTCCGCGGCGAGTTGCGCGCGCGCCAGCACGTCCTTACGCTTTCTTTCGCGCGTCTGCGCAATGCCGACTTCGACAAGATCACGGACGATCTGCTCGACATCGCGGCCGACATAACCGACTTCGGTAAACTTGGTTGCTTCGACCTTGATGAAAGGCGCACCGGCGAGTTTCGCAAGGCGTCGCGAAATCTCGGTCTTGCCGACGCCGGTCGGTCCGATCATCAGGATATTTTTCGGCAGCACCTCCTCGCGCAGCCGTTCGTCCAGCTGCAGGCGACGCCAGCGGTTGCGCAGTGCGATGGCCACGGCGCGCTTGGCATCGTGCTGACCGATGATGAAGCGGTCCAGCTCGGAAACGATTTCGCGGGGAGAGAAGTCGGTCATGTTATCTCGTTGCATTCGGATCATGCTGCATGATCAATACGTCGCCGGTTTGTCCGTCCAGATGCGGCACCGGCCGGAATCCCGCTTTCATATAGGCACGCACGGCGCGCTTATTATTGCGGTCGGGATCGATGATGATGGTGTGATGGCCTTCGTCGCGCAAGCCGTTCACGAAAGCGTTTAGTGCGGATGAACCGAGGCCTTGCGAAAGCCTGTCGGCCGCGCCAATCGACAGATCGACACCGATGGTTTCAGACGGCAAATCCTTCAGCCAGGGATGATCCTTGATCCATTGTTCGTTCTGGTGATGGCCGATGAACCAATATTGGATGTAGCCGACCGGTTCGCCGGCGAGTGTAATGAGAAACGGACGCGTCGTATCGCGGCCCTCGACCATGTCGCGGATGAAGCCCAGTTCTTCGTCGGGGTCGCCCCACCATTCCTGCAGATGCGGCTCGTGCAACCACTGGCGCAGCAGCGCATAATGCTCTGCCGCAACGGCGACGAAGCCGATCTGCGCCGGGTCATACGGCATCGAGCGTTTCGACCGTCACGTTACGGTTGGTGTAGACGCAGATGTCGGCGGCGATATCGAGCGACTTGCGCACGATGTCCTCGGCGCTGTGCGGGCTGTCGGCCAGCGCGCGTGCGGCGGCGAGGGCATAATTGCCGCCGGAGCCGATGCCCATGATGCCGGCCTCCGGCTCCAGCACGTCGCCGGTACCGGTCAGCACCAGCGAGATCTGCTTGTCGGCGACGATCATCATCGCTTCGAGCCGGCGGAGGTAGCGGTCGGTCCGCCAATCCTTGGCCAGTTCGACCGCGGCGCGCAGCAACTGCCCCGGATATTGCTCGAGCTTGGTCTCCAGCCGCTCAAAAAGCGTGAAGGCGTCCGCGGTCGCGCCGGCAAATCCGCCGATCACGTCGCCCTTGCCGAGCCGGCGCACTTTTTTGGCATTGGCCTTCACCACGGTCTGGCCGATCGAGACCTGGCCGTCGCCGCCGATGGCAACGATGCCGTTCTTGCGGACGGTCAGGATGGTGGTGCCGTGCCAAATGGGGCTCTGGGACGACGTATCGGAAGAAGACATGAGCAAAAATTCCTGTGCGGCGGCTGATTTAGGGATGAGTCAGGGTCTTTGCAAACAAAGCCAATTGCCACAGCCGGCAGTTTGCTGGGGAGGGCGCAACGTTAACGCAATGCCTGTTAGGACAGCGTCTCACCCCCACCGTCTGCCCGAAACATCGGGGAGAGGGAGAAGAGCCGTGGCACGGGCGCAATAGCCCTGTTAAAAGGCCGGAAATTCCAGAAGAAGGCCGGACGAGACCATGCGCACAGGCGAAATCAAGCGCAAAACCAAGGAAACCGACATCGCGGTCGCTGTGGCGATCGACGGGACCGGTCAGTCGTCGATCGAGACCGGGGTCGGCTTTTTCGACCACATGCTGGACCTATTTGCGCGGCATTCGCGCATGGACATCACCGTCAAGGCCAAGGGTGACCTGCACATCGATGACCATCATACCGTCGAGGATGTCGGCATCGCGCTCGGCCAGGCGATCCGGCAGGCGCTGGGCGACATGAAGGGCATCACCCGCTATGCCGACGTGCATCTGCCGATGGACGAGAC
>JAEYVN010000191.1 GCA_023431725.1 Pseudomonadota bacterium | reverse complement strand
GAAACTTCTTGTATCGCGCTCTTTGCACCATTTCCAATCTGCATTGCAATGCGACACAACGCTTGCTTGCAGCACGACAACGCCCCTAGGTTACGGGCCGGGCGTGGTGTGGCGTTGCGTGGATGGGCATGGGCCTGAGGCTTTTCCAGAACAGGCAGAACGCGCAGCAACCTGGCCGCATCACGTCGGCGCAGGCGGCGGCGCATCCGGCTGATTCAGCGCACGCCAATGTCGTTGTTCTCGCGCAGCACCGGCGCAGCGGCGACGCTGGCCACTTGCATGTCAGTCCGGATGACAACATGCGGCCATCGGCGGAAAACTCGCGGACAGGACGGATTCTGTATTGGACAGGCGTGACCGGCTTTGTCCTGCTGCTGCATTCCGCGGTGGTCCTTGCATTTCTCGGGGCCACGGAGCCGAAGGCGAGCGTCGGCGTCGAATCCATCTCGGTCGAGATCGTTCTGGGCGCGCAGACCGCCGCCGGCGTCGCCTCGGCGCCGAGCGAAAGTGAAGCCGCCGCAGCACCTGAGCCTGTGTCGGACCCAACGCCGCCTGAACCCGCGGTCGCGGAAAAGATGCCGGAGACGCCGCAGCCTGCCGTTGATGCGGAAGCCTTGAAGCGCGACAAGCCGGTGGAAAAGCCGCCGGTGGAAAAGCCGCGCCCGCAAAAGCCGCAGCCCAAACGGCAAGTGACCACGACGACAACGACCACGTCGGCGCCATCGCATGCGCAGCCCTCGACGGCCTCCAGCGGCATCGGTCAGGGGCGATCAAGTCCGGAGAGCAATTATCTCGGTCTCGTGGCGGCGCATCTCGCCAGGCATAAGCGCTTCCCGCCGGAAGCCAGCGCCAGTCGCAGCACCGGCGTCGCCACCATCACCTTCGTCATCGATGGTCAGGGCCATTTCGTTGAAGCACAGCTCACGCACTCATCGGGCGTGCCGAGCCTTGATGCCGAGACGCAGGAGCTCGTGCGCCGTGCATCGCCGTTCCCTGCCCCGCCATCAGGCCAGGCCACGAGCTTCACGGTGCCGGTGAATTTCAGTTTGAGGAATTGAGTTCTTGCTTCACCTCTCCCATGGGGAGAGGTCGACCGAGCGACAGTGAGGTCGGGTGAGGGGTTATTCAATCGAGAGAGCAAGTCCCCCTCACCCCTACCCTCTTCCCACTGGGGAGAGGGAGCGCAGCTTGCTTGGTGCCTGACTAGCTGATCGCCGCGACCGCCTTCTTCAGCGCCTCGCCGCTTTCGTCCGACATGCCGGCCTTGCGAAGTCCGGCCAGTTCGCGGGCTGCTTCACCGCGTTCGCGCAGCTTCGGCAGCAGCGCGATCAGCGTGGCGTATTTCTCGCGGCCACGTTCATGCGTATCGCCATAGCCTTTGACGAGGCCGATGAGATGCGCGACCTCGACCGCCAATGCATAATCCTCGCGTGCAATCTCGAGCACCTTGGCGAGCCATTCCTCCTGGCGCTTGTTCTCGTCGATCCAGCGCAGCGTGCGCGGACGGATCGGCTTGAAGCTGGCGACGAGGTACAGCAGCATGAAGCCACGGATCGACGAGGTCTTCACCTTGCGGCCCTTGGTGGTCATGCTGTCGACCAGCGAGCGCGCCCATTTGGTGTTGAGCAGCCAGCGGCCAAGACCGGCCGGCATCGTCTCGGCGATTTCCTGCGTCCGCGGATGCATGAACTCGACGATCTCGACCATCTGGCCTTTCTTGGCCTGCGCCTCTTCGCGCACGCGCTCGAAACGCGAGGCGCGGATCTTCAGCTCGGCAACGCGCACCGTGTCTTCATAGGCCATGGCCAAGGCAAGCTGGCGCGCGACTTCGGTCAGGAGTTCGTCCGGCTTGCCGGGACGCGCCTTCTCGATCGCCAGCACCGGCTCGAGCCGCTTCAAATAGAGCCTGGCGTAATCCTCGTTCTGATAGTCGGTCAGGCGAACGACGCCGGCGCTGACGATCGGACGCGAGACGATCGACAATTGATCGTCGATCGGCGCCACGAGCGCCTGCACCTTGGTGTCGCGCGCCTGCGGATCGAACGGCCGTTCGGTCTTTACCGGCGGCGTGTTGCCGGAAGCGGCCGCTTCGAAGCCGGCGTTGAACGCGCGCACGCTCGGCTCGACGCCGACACCGCCACGGCGGATCGTTGCTTCGAACGCCATGCGCTGGAACGGCAGCGTACCGGACCCGGCCAATGCGCCGAACAGCACCGCGCTGACCAGGCTGCCGGTCGCATCGGCGATGCTCAACATGTCGAAGGCATGCAGGCGCTTGGAGGCTTCCTCGCTCGCCTTCAGGTAAGCGTTGCTGTCGGTGCGGTCATCAGCGAGCGCAATGCGTTCCTGCATCGTGTAGACGCGATGGGTCGAGGTGATCAGCGTCGTGCGATCGGGCGTGACGAGGCCGCGCTGGATGGCGCGTCCCGCTTCCATGAATTCCGACGCCAGCACGATATCGACGTCGCCCGGCACCGGCATCAGCGCCAGGACTGGCTTCTGCTCGCGCGCCGCGGCCTTCGGAAACAGCTCGACATAATAGACGGTCGCGCCGGTACGCTGGGCGACGCCCGGCACCGAGGTCTTCTGCGCGATGTAGCCGCCGTGTTCGGCGAGATCGATGACCCAGTCGGCGAGCACGCCGCCGCCCTCGCCGCCCATAGCGAGAATGGCGATGCTGATCGGCCGGATGCGGGTGGCGCCGCGTGTATCGACGAGAGGCGTGTTCATGCCACCACCGCCTTGCGCTCGAGGCGCCGCTGCAGGAAGCCGATCACCGCATCGCGCATGCTCTGCTTGAAGCGGTCCCATCTCGTCGGATTATCGATAATGGAGGCGCGGAAGAAAGACGGGCACAGGATCGCCGCATGGGCGACCTCGCCGCAATTGCCGCAGCCGACGCAGGAGTTGATGACCTTCGTCACCGGATCGCGGCGCAGCGGATCGGGATTGGGCGCGACGGTGAGCGAGGGGCAGCCGGAGAGGCGGATGCAGGAATGGTCGCCGCTGCACACGTCGGGATCGATCCAGAAGCGGCTGCGCACCGCCCGCCGGCCGCCGGCGATTGCCGCGGCCAGTGC
>JAEYVN010000159.1 GCA_023431725.1 Pseudomonadota bacterium | reverse complement strand
CTGTGTTCGATCTCGATGCGCGTGGCCTGCTGCTGACGGCCGCGCGGATGCGCGATGCGCAAGAGTTGCCGTCCGGCAAGAAGATCGGCGGCAAGCCGGATTTCTTCCTTGGTGCAGCGGATGCGCCCATTGATCCTGCGCCGGAATGGAAGCCGGCATCGCTCAGGGGCAAGGTCGAAAGCGGTGCGCGTTTTGCCCAGACGCAGTTCTGCATGGATGCCGGTGTGCTGCGCCGTTACACAGAGCGACTGGCGGAAGAGGGCATCCTGCCCGAGCTTTCGATGATCATCGGCGTGGTGCCGTTCCGGTCAGGCAAGTCGGCGCGCTGGATCAAGGAAAAGCTGTTCGGATCGATCGTGCCGGATGTCATGATCGAGCGCATGGACGCAGCCTCCGATCCAATCGCCGAAGGCAAAGCCATTCTCGTCGATTACCTGCTCGAGATCTCCGAGATTCCGGGCGTCGCCGGCGCCCATATCATGGCGCCGAACAACGATGACGCTGTGCCGGACGTGATTGCAGAATTCCGCAAGCAAAAGGGACGATAGCGGCAACGGCGCGGCGCTTGGAGAGAAAGTTGCTGCGCCGGCTGCATTGGTCTCTTGTCAGACGGACTGAAGCCGGCGTTCGGGGTGGAATTTCCATAGGGCCAGCGCGCCCAGTACGACGAGGATCGCCAGCACAGCAACCTGCGTGATAACGAAGGGGGGCTCTGCCTGCTTCGGCGCAAGATGCTGAAGGAATGTGACCTTCTGGAAGCTTTGCACGATGAAGACGAACACGTTGAGGTACAGCGCGGCAACAGCGGCCGCGACATAAATCCCACGCCACCATCCGGAGAGGCGGAAGACGTACAGGGCCAGCACAGCGACGAGCAGAATAATCAAAGACAGGATGCCGACCGCGAGCGCGGGCGTAAAGATCGAGATCGGAAAGAGAAATCCGGTCAGGGTCGTCAGGATCGTGGTGAAAAGGAAGATAGCAGTCCAGAACGGGAGCTTGTGCGAGGCATACATGCCGCCAAGAACTACAAAGCCCGCGAAAATGCCGATCATGCTGATAACGACATGCAGCAGTAAAAATTCCTCGAGCGACAAACCGAGAACCACGGCACATCCCCCACGATCATCCGGCACGCAAATCTTCATCGCCGGAAATGCGGCGTCAAGTGGTTGAACCACCACTAGCGCGACAGGCAAGAAATTACATTCGTTCCGCAGCAGTGCAAACGGCACTCAGATCACAGGCCGGAGGTTGCCGGCCTTCGTCGGTTTCCGCTAATGGCGGAAGAATGAGGCTGCAGCCGATCGCATCGGGACAAAGATACAGCGCGTATTGGCGCCCTGATGTTTGACCCAATGCTTGTCGACGCTGTCGTAATCGCAGGCGCATCGATAGAATTTTCCGTCAGGCGAATAGGCCGTGCGCTTGCGGACCTGACCTGTCGAGCGGACTTCCCACTCATCATCGGGCAACGAACGCAATTCACGTTCGCTGACTTCCCAGCAGCAATCATTGGTGACGCAACAGGTCGCGGGAATCCAGGACAGCAGCCACGGATTGGAGTGATATTCGCCAGCAAAGGCAACGCCGGCAATCGTCAACGCCGCAATAGCCGCAATCCCAAGTGCCCGAGCGATATAACGCCGTCGCTTCCGGCCGATTGTTCGAGAAGGGGCTTCCGGTTCCGATGCCGGACGGGACAGTTCCGGCGACGCATTACAGTTGGTCAACGGATGTGACATGGCTTTTCTTCTTTGCAGGAGTGACCCGGCCGTGAGGAAACAAGCAAAGGCTGCGCCAAGGAGGCCCAACGGCGTGTGATTCTTTCGCAGGGGTTCGGTGCATTATTACCTCCATAAAGCGAGGCACTCTTTCGCGGGAACGAGCAGCAGGAAGCTTGGTTCCGTCACGAAAGGGGATCAGCGGACGTCAGAATTGTGTGACTGGCGCAGTCGCCACGCCGTTGAATGAGGACTGCCGTCTTGAAATCCCGCGAACGAACGGGTTTAAGTTTTCGTCGATGCGCCTATTGCGTGTGTGCCGCCCTTGAGACAAAGTTGAGGTATTCCTTGGGGGCGTTGCGTGCGTCAGTTTCTAGGAATTCTCACCTTGGGTTTTGCGCTTGCCACGGCTGCCTGCAGCGGTGATCCGACGCTTCAGCGCTTCAAGTCCGGCGCCTGGGATATCGAGGGCAAAATCGATCGCGTGTCTGACAAGCCGCGCTATGCCGCGAGCATGCTGACACGCTCCCGGAGTACAAAGTCCGAGCTGTTTCAGCTGGAACTGGCGCAATTGCAATTGCTGTGCTTCGACAATGCGCCGGTCGTCTATTTCAGGTTCCAGGAAAAGGTTGGTTCGAACCGCAACTCGCGCTTGTCTTATCGCTTCGACCAGAATCCCGGACGCGAGGTGAGGGTACGTGTCCTGCACGATTTGAGAACGATCATGATCGAGGGGCAGGACGATGTCGTGCGCTTTGTCGACGAGATGAGAGCATCGAGCAATCTCATTGTGCAGGTGTTCTCGCTCACCGAATTCATGAGCACGGCAGATTTCAAGGTTGAGGGCGCCGAAACTGCGATTGAGGCTGCCTATGCCGGCTGCCCATTGCCGCATGTACAGCGGCACGCGTCAGCAGAATAATTCCTGCGGCGGCCTGTTACTCTTGAGCGAGCAGCTTGTGGCAACACGCGCTGCCCAGGTTTCGTCCCGAACTGGAACAGGGTTCGCATCTGTTCGCGGAGAACGAATCGCAGACGCGATTCTGACCCCATTGCGAATCTTAATAGAGTCTTGAACCGGAGTTGGCGGCGGTCGAATGCGGCGTTCGTTTTGACTGATGAAGCAGAGAGCGCTGTGATAAGATACGAGCGATGAGTACGAAGTCTAATATCACCGTCTGGTGGTCTTCCATTCGCAATCGCTCGCTGGCCGAGCTGCTGCCTTACGCGAGCCTGGCTGTCGTTGCGGCGTTGATCTTTGTCTTCGGCAAATTGGCGGGGGCGGTGCTCGACGGTGATACGCGCTCGTTTGACGAATTCGTACTGCGCGCGCTGCGCAATCCAGCCGATCTTGCCGATCCGATCGGGCCAGCCTGGCTGGAGAGTGTGGTGCGCGACATCACCAGTCTCGGCAGCTTTTCGGTACTGACCATCGTGACGCTCAGCGTCGTTGGCTATCTGCTGATCGATGGCAAGCGCGCGGCGGCGGCTTTCGTGCTTTTTGCGATCCTCGGAGGCGCCGTTCTCAGCGAACTGCTCAAGCAGATCTTTGCACGCCCGCGCCCGGAACTCGTTGCCCATCTGGTGGATGTCCATACGGCGAGTTTTCCGAGCGGCCACGCGATGTCTTCGGCGGTGACCTTCCTGACGCTCGGCGCGCTGCTGAGCCGCGTGCAGAGCCGGAGGCGATTGAAGATCTACCTGCTGTCGCTGGCGATTTTTCTCACGCTTCTGGTGGGCGCGAGCCGCGTCTATCTCGGCGTTCACTGGCCGACCGACGTTCTGGCCGGCTGGTGCGCGGGCGCGGCGTGGGCCATGGGTTGCTGGCTGCTGGCGACCTGGTTGCAGAGTCGCGGCCGCCTCGAAAAGCCGACCGAAAACGACCAATGATGCGTTGCCGCAATTACAGTTAAGCAATTCTCAAACCGACACCCCTACACTTTCCGGATCACTCCGTCGAAATGACGCCGATGAGACGCCGTTGTGGCGACCGCGTGCGTAATGGGGTTTTGTATGTTGCGTTCGAGTACCGTCAGCATGTCGGACGGGGAAACCCATCACGACTGCAAGGGGTGCGGCACCAGCATCCCGCGATCAGAACCCATCCTGGTCAAATTCCAGCGCTGCTATTACTGCGGCCAGCATCATCCTTTTGGAAATCCCTGGAGGAGCCGCTCAGCGCCGGCCATCATTGTTACTGCGATCGGTTTGATCGCTTTGTGGTGGACGCAGCTGGCATCGTGACGATTTTCACGATGTGATATCTCGCGAATACAACTTCGGCGCGACATTGCGCGCATTCGTGTTAGCCTCTCCGAAAAATAAAACCCGGGGAGTGAAACAACATGAAGCGATTTCTGCTCGCTGCGCTCGGCGTGGCGTTGTCCATGTCGTCTGTTCAAGCGCAGGATTATCCATCGCGTCCCATTACTCTCGTTGTGCCGCTTGGCGTCGGCGGCTCGACCGACGTCATCGCGCGTATCATGGCCGATGGTTTGCGCAACACATTGGGCACGACCATCATTGTGGAAAATGTCACGGGCGCCGGCGGCACGATCGGTGTTGGCCGTGTCGCTCGCTCGGCACCGGACGGCTACACACTTGGGATCGGTCAATGGGGTACCAATGTCGCGAGCGGTGCGATCTATCCTCTGACATTCGATCTCGTGAATGATCTTGAGCCGGTCGGACTGATTTCAACGCAACCGTTCCTCATTGTTGCGCGCAAGACCATGCCGGCGGATAACCTGAAGGATCTTGCCGCCTGGCTGAAGAGCAATCAGGACAAGGCATCGCAAGGCAATTCCGGTGTCGGTACGCCAAGCCATGTCGGCGGTCTCATGTTCCAGAATGCGATCGGCGCGAAATACACGATGGTCCCTTACCGCGGGGCAGGTCAGTCGATGCAGGATCTCGTCGCCGGCCAGATCGACGTGATGCTCGATACACCGGCGGTATCGATGCCGCAGATCAAGTCCGGCAACATCAAGGCCTATGCGGTGACCGACAGATCACGCGTCAAGATTCTGCCGGACATTCCGACGACTGACGAAGCCGGGCTGCCGGGCTTTTACTTCACGTTCTGGCACGGCTTCTGGGCGCCGAAAGGGACGCCCAAGGAGATCGTCGCCAAACTGAATGCGGCGCTGGTGAAGACGCTCGCTGATCCCGAAATCCGCGACCGGCTCGGCAAGATCGCGCAGGAGATTTTCCCGCCGGACCAGCAGACTCCGGCGGCGCTGGCCGCCTACCACAAGGCGGAAATTGCTAAGTGGTGGCCGATCATCAAGGAAGCCGGGATCAAGCCGCAATAGGCAATTCTCAATTTCCCGATGTGGTGAGGTTGTTCCGCGCCATCGAGGCGAGCCATTTTCTTCGCCGTTCTGACTGTTGGATTGGTCGTCTCGGGTTGCGCGACACAGCCGGGCGACGCGCCGTCGGCGCTCGGCTATCGAGACCTCGCACTTGACGAGAAGAAGGTCATCGCGGACGCGGTCGGCCGGGTCATCAAGGACCCGGCTTCGGTCAGGTTCGCGTGAGTGAACTCCAAATGTGATCTGCCGTGTTACAGCGGCAATCAGCTCTATATCGCTGTCGTCGGCGCATAAGACGGTTACGTCAATCGGCTGTCATCGGAGCCATTCACGGGTAGGGATCCTCACGTCGTGCGCGCGCTCTGCAATCGCTATGGGCTCAATCCCGAAGACGCGGTCTCGTCTGTTTCCGGCTCTTCGTTGTCACCAAACCGACACTCAGACATGGTGAGTGTGGGTCAAGGGCGGCGCTCTCATCGCATGGTTGGAAGCTGCGTGGCTGTTTCATTTTTCTATCGACGGCTGCAATGCATATGATGTGGCGTCGCCGTTCAAGATTCGGCGTGTCGAAGAGCCATGGCAAGAAAGAAGAAAAATTCCGACCCCGTTTCTGATCCGATCCTTGCGGCCGGCGGTATTGTCACGCGTGGAAAAAGAAAACCGGTCTTCGCCGTCGTTCGATTGCGCCGTCAGAAAAGTTGGGTCTTGCCGAAAGGCAAGCTCAACAAGAATGAAACGGCGATCGCCGCCGCCAGACGCGAGGTGATCGAAGAGACCGGGCACGACGTCGAGATTCAGGACTACCTCGGCTCGCTCACCTATCTGACCTCCGGCCGCTCCAAGGTCGTGAAGTTCTGGCATATGGAAGCGAGCCGCAAACCGGTTGCCAAGTTGATGAAGGATGTCAGTGCGGTTCGATGGTTGCCTTTGGATCAGGCCATCAGGAAGCTGACACATGAACGCGAACGTGAGTTTCTGATCAGGGTCGCTCCGCAGATCCATCATCACCTCGAGACGGTCAGGGGTGAGCGCAAAAAGCAGAAGGGGGCGGCGGACACTTCCCAGGCACCTTTGGAGGAAGTCGCGCCGCGGCACTATGCGAGAGCGTCCGGCGAAGGCGTGCGCGTCAGGGCAAGCTATTCGGGGCCAAAAGCGTTGGTGCAGGCGCTCTGGCGCTGGCTTGGCCGATGAGGCACATTCCACAGGAGCCTCAAATTGATTGCTCAGCGTTCATCGGAAGTTCAACAACGGCGGTCACAGTTCATGTGAGAACGTCGTCACCGCTATCCTGCGGAGGTACCGAGAATGAAGAAATCCATCCTGGCCGCATCGATGGTGGCGGCGCTTTTAGCTGCGGTCATCGTCCCGACCGAGGCTGAGGCTCGTCGTGGTGGTCTGGTCGCCGCGGGGATCATTGGCGGTCTTTCGGCGGGCGCAATTATCAGCAGCGCCGCCTATCCCTATTACGGTTATGGCTATTACCCCGCACCGGTTTACGACGCCGGACCGGCCCATTACGGCCCGCCGCCGGGTTGTGTGCTGCGCCGTCAGCGCTTGTGGGACGGCTACGCGTGGCGTTGGCAGAAAATCCGGGTTTGTCATTAGAGCACTGGAAACACGTGTGTTTCGCTGTCGCGTAATGGCGCAAAGGCGAAGTCATCAAATTTGCGACAAAATGGCCTGAGATTTTATGTCGAGTAAGATTTCATAGGCTAGATTGCAACCATGGGCTGCGAATCCGACTGGTTCCCCAGCCACACCCCAGAAGGAGAACGTTGATGAGGAAATGGCTTATCGCGCTCGTCGCTGCTTTGACGATCGCAGGCTCAATGGTCGCGGTGACAACAGAGGCGGATGCCCGTAACCGTGGTGGCGCCGTTGCCGCCGGCGTGCTGGGTGGCCTGGCCGCTGGCGCCATCATCGGCGCCGCAACCGCCCCGTATTACTACGCTCCGCCGCCGCCCCCGCCGGCTTACTACGCCCCGGCTCCGGCCTATTATGCGCCGCCGTGCCGCTGGGTCCGTCAGCGCTACTGGGACGGCTATTACTGGCAGGTGCGTCGCGTTCAGG
>JAEYVN010000157.1 GCA_023431725.1 Pseudomonadota bacterium | reverse complement strand
TGCCGGCGCCTTTGACGATCGTGGTCTTTTCCTTCTCGATGATCACCTTCTTGGCGCGGCCCAGCATGTTCAGGGTCACGGTTTCCAGCTTCATGCCGAGATCGTCGGAAATGAGCTGGCCGCCGGTCAGGATGGCGATGTCTTCAAGCATGGCCTTGCGGCGGTCGCCGAAGCCCGGTGCCTTCACCGCAGCAACCTTCAGGCCACCGCGCAGACGGTTGACGACGAGGGTCGCCAGCGCTTCGCCTTCGACGTCTTCAGCGATGATGATCAGCGGCTTGCCCGACTGCACGATGGCTTCGAGCAGCGGCAGCATCGCCTGCAGACCGGAGAGCTTCTTCTCGTGCAGCAGCACGTAAGCGTCTTCCATCTCCGCGATCATCTTCTCGGCATTGGTCACGAAATACGGCGAGAGATAGCCGCGGTCGAACTGCATGCCTTCGACGATGTCGACTTCGGTATCGAGCGACTTGGCTTCCTCGACGGTGATGACGCCTTCGTTGCCGACCTTCTGCATCGCCTGGGCGATCATCTTGCCGATGTTCTGGTCGCCGTTGGCGGAAATGGTGCCGACCTGACCGACTTCAGCGGTCGAAGCCACCGGCTTCGCGCGCTTCTCGATGTCCTTGAGGACTGCGGCCACGGCGAGATCGATGCCGCGCTTCAGATCCATCGGGTTCATGCCGGCGGCAACCGACTTTGCGCCTTCGCGAACGATCGCCTGAGCGAGAACGGTCGCCGTCGTCGTGCCGTCGCCGGCGCGGTCGTTGGTCTTGGAGGCGACTTCGCGCACCATCTGTGCGCCCATGTTCTCGAACTTGTCCTCAAGCTCGATTTCCTTCGCCACGGTCACACCGTCCTTGGTGATGCGCGGCGCGCCGAACGACTTGTCGATCACGACGTTACGACCCTTCGGGCCGAGTGTGACCTTCACCGCATTGGCGAGAATGTCGACGCCGCGCAGCATCCGCTCGCGGGCATCGGACGAGAATTTTACGTCTTTGGCAGCCATGTTGCTTGCTCCAGTGTTTGGTTGCTCCCTGTTTGTCGTCGTCGCCGGGCTTGTCCCGGCGATCCCGCGGAGGGAGGCTTTGTGCTCTGTAGTCCGGATGGCCGGGACATCAGGCGTTAAAGACGGCGTCTTCGACGGCTATGCCCGGCCAGGACGAGAGAGCGCGGAAATTTCAGATCAGGCGATCACGCCCATGATGTCGGACTCCTTCATGATGAGGAGTTCTTCGCCGTCCAGCTTCACCTCGGTGCCCGACCACTTGCCGAACAGCACGCGGTCGCCCGCCTTCACGTCGAGCGGGACCAGCTTGCCGGCTTCGTCGCGGCCACCCGGGCCGGTGGCGATCACTTCGCCTTCCTGCGGCTTTTCCTTGGCGGTGTCCGGAATGATGATGCCGCCCTTGGTCTTCTCGTCAGCCTGGATGCGACGCACGACGACGCGGTCGTGCAGAGGGCGGAATTTGGTCTTGGCCATGTTGTCCTCGTAGGGATTGCGCGCTGCCGCGCCTGAAATTCGCTGGCTTTGCAGGTGTTTGGCACTCTGTCCAAAAGAGTGCTAGCGGGCGCGGACTTAGAGGCCGAACGGTCTTTTTGTCAAGGTGTCGAGGGATGTCGTCGTGGCCCGAAACCGCGTCTTTGCACGCTTCTTTGCGCGCCGAATGGGGCCGTCTGTGGATGCCGCGCAGACTAATTTGCCCAAATGTCTTGCACAACCGAGGACTTAGCAGCACAGTAGAGCAAATGTGATCTAGTCGGGGGCTTTTCCCTGTAATCGAGGTTGAAACATGGCGTCTGTACGGCTTCTTGCCCCGATCAAGCCCGGTGTGCTTGCCCTCGGCCTGGCGCTCGTCGCCGCCGGATGCGCGAGCCAGGGCCCAAGCGAGGGGACAGTTGCCCCAGTCGCGACTGCTCCGGACATCCCGCCGGCGATCAAGCCGCAGGAAATCACCGGGCGCTGGGGGCTTGCGGCCTTCCACAACCAGAACGATCTGAAGCGCACGGAAACGGCGGCCCGCAACGGCTGCAAGCAACCCTATAATATCGGTATGGGGCCGACTGGCGGCGTGATCATGCATATGCCGGACAAGGCGCAGCCGGAAGAGCTGCGTCTGAAGGGCGCTCCCGGCAACAAGACCTTCATCGGACCGCCCGGTGAACCTGCGGGTGGGACCCAGGATCGCGAGATCACGTCGTTCGATGGCCGCACCATGACCGTGCGCTTCATCGATCCGGAAGTCTCCAGCCGCTACGGCACCCAGATCTATGTTCGCTGTGCACCACGAGCGTAACGCTGCGTCATCCGTCAATAATAACGCCATCCGGCGTATTCGAATCGGATAGCGTCCGGCGCAATTAGCCGGCCGGAGACGTGACGATGATGCGTTGGTTCAATGCGCTGCTCCCGAGGGAGGAGCGCTTCTTCGATTTGTTCGCCCAGCATTCCAAGATGCTGGTGGCGGGCGCCGATGCGTTGCGCACGATGCTGGACGGCGGCGATGCTGTCGCCAAAAACTATCAGCTCGTCATGGACCGTGAGCACGACGCCGACGTCATCACGCGCGACGTCCTGATCGCCGTCCAGCGCACCTTCATTGCCCCGTTCGATCGCGGCGCGATCAAGGAACTCATCACCTCGATGGACAATGCCATCGATCAGATGCAGAAAACGGCCAAGTCGGTGATGATCTTCGAACTGAAGGAATTCACGCCGCAGATGCGCGAGATGGCCGACAAGATCATACGCTGCGCCGCGCTGGTGGAAGAAGCCATTCCGCTCCTTCAGTCGATCAGCAAGGAAGCGGCGCGGATCAGCGAGATCACCGAAGAGATTTCCCGGCTGGAGGGCCAGGCCGACGAGTTGCACGACAGCGGCTTGAGGGCGCTGTATCAGCAGCACCGTCATGCGGACCCGATGGGCTATATCACCGGCAACGAGGTCTATGACCATCTCGAGAAGGTGGTCGATCGTTTCGACGACGTGGCCAATGTGCTCCACGCCACTGTCATCGACCACGTCTAGCAGGGCGCGTCGCCGTGGATGCTTCGTTCGTCTTTCCGCTGCTCATCGCGCTCATCGCGATTGCGCTGATCTTTGATTTCCTCAACGGCATGCACGACGCCGCCAACTCGATCGCAACCATCGTATCGACGCGTGTGCTGCGGCCGCATTATGCGGTCGCGTGGGCGGCCTTTTTCAATTTCATCGCCTTTCTCGTGTTCGGTCTGCACGTCGCCAACACCATCGGCACCGGCATTGTCTCCGCCGACATCGTGGATTCCCGGCTGATCTTTGCAGCACTGATGGGCGCGATTTCCTGGAATCTGATCACCTGGTACTACGGCATTCCGTCCAGTTCCTCGCATGCGCTGATCGGCGGTCTGGTCGGCGGCGGTCTGGCCAAGGTCGGCTTCTCGTCGATCGTCTGGTCGGGCCTTGCCAAGACCAGCGCCGCGATCTTCCTGTCGCCGCTGACGGGATTTGTCCTCGCCCTGATCCTCGTGCTGATGGTGTCCTGGATCTTTGCGCGTTCTACCCCTTATGGCGTCGATCTCATTTTCCGGACGGGGCAATTCATTTCCGCGTCGCTCTATTCGCTTGGCCACGGCGGCAACGATGCGCAAAAGACCATGGGCATCATCGCCGTGCTGCTTTATTCGCAAGGCCATCTCGGCAGCGAATTCTATGTCCCGTTTTGGGTGGTGATCACCTGTCAGGCGGTTATGGGCCTCGGCACGCTGGCCGGCGGCTGGCGCATCGTCAAAACCATGGGCTCGCAGATCACGCGGCTCACGCCGGTCCAGGGCTTCTGCGCGGAAACCGGCGGGGCGATCACGCTGTTCATGGCGACGGGGCTCGGAATTCCGGTCTCGACCACACATACGATCACCGGCGCGATTGTCGGCGTCGGCGCGGCGAAGAGGGTCTCCGGTGTGCGCTGGAGTGTTGCCAACGGGATCGTCATGGCCTGGATCATCACCATTCCCTGCTCCGCGGCCATCTCGGCCCTTTGCTATTGGGCCACACTATTGTTCGGTTGAGCGCAGGCCCGCGGCGGCGCTAGTCTAGGCGTCGTCACATGCTCCACCCTCGCGATCTCATTTATGGTCCCTGGCGCGCCGTCCTCGTTCTGGGCGTCACGCAAATTCTCGCCTGGGGTATCCTGTTCTATCCGCCGGTGCTGATGATGCCGCTGATCGCGGCCGAGCGCGGCTGGTCGCTGTCATTCGCGATGGGGGGCTTCTCGCTGGCCCTGCTGGTGGCCGGTCTCGTCGCACCGACCATCGGCGGCCTGATCGATCGCTTCGGTGGCCACATCGTCATGGCCTGCGGTTCGCTCACCGGCGCACTCGGTCTCGTGCTGCTGGCCACGATTTCGCATCCGGTGGCCTATTTCGGCATCTGGGTGATCCTCGGTGTGGCCATTGCCGCCAATCTCTACGACCCGGCCTTCGCGTCGCTTGGGCGCATCTTCGGTGCGGCCGCACGCAAGCCGATCACCATCCTGACGCTCGCCGGCGGGTTTGCGTCGACCGTGAGCTGGCCGGCGACGCAACTCGCGCTCACCTATACCGACTGGCACGGCGCCTATCTCCTGTTCGCGGCCATTCTCGCTTGCGTGGCGGCGCCGCTGCATGCGTTCGCCCTGCCGCGCACCAAGGCGGCGCCCATGCCGGAGACGAAAGGCGCGAGCACAGCGGCGGTGCCTGCAGTCGTTCCCGCCAAGGGCATGATCTTCTTTCTCGTGGCCGCCGGCTTTGCCGTCTATGCGTTCGTTCCGTCCGGCCTGGCGGCGCATCTGCTGGCGATGTTCACGCGCTCCGGCATCGACCCGGCCACCGCCGTACTGATCGGAGCATTGTTCGGGCCGTCACAGGTGGCCGCGCGGGTCTGCGAGTTGTTCTTTGCCGGTAACATCCATCCGCTCAATCTCGCGCGCTTCGCCGTGGCGCTGATTCTTTCGGGCTTCGGGTTGCTGGCGATATTCGGTTTCGCATTGCCGATCGCCATTGCCTTTGCCGTGATGTTCGGTGCGGCCAACGGTCTGATGACGATCGCGCGCGGCGCCGTGCCGTTGTCGCTGTTCGGCTATTCGGGCTACGGGCGCGTGCTCGGACGGATCGCCAAGCCGTTCCAGATCATGCAGGCGGCGGCGCCGCTCGCCCTGGCCTTCGTGGTCGAGCGCGCCGGTGATCCGGTGGCGTTGTCGGTCACCGCGAGCTTCGCCGTGGTGTCGCTGATCTGCCTGTTGCTGATCCGCAGGCCGAAAGGCTCACTTTAAGTCCCGGTTTCGCGAGCGATGATCGGCTGAGAATGGCTCAGTTGAACAGCCTGTCGATGTCGTCCTGCGAGCAATGACCGGAATCGCCGGACAGTTTCGGACCGTTGATGAGATTGTCGAGGCTGTTGCCGGCCGCTTGCGCGGCATCGACGTTGAAGCGCTCGATGACGCTCCAGATTTCCATCATGCGCGCCAGATGCTCTTCGACCATTTTCAGCGTCATGCCGATCTTGGAAATGCGCTGCCCGGTCAGGTCATGGAAATTGCAGGCTTCGAAGATCGCGGTGACGCGATCCTGGATGTCCTGGGCGAGACCCAGTTCCTGCCCGCCTTTGAGGAGACCCATCAGCGCGCTGGCATTCTCGTCGATCTCTTCGGCCGCCTTGAGGATGCGATTGGTCGCGCCCGAGGTGTCGCTGAAGACGGCGTCCATCTCCTTGATGACGCGGGTCACGCGTGAGGAATCGAAGCCTTGCTCCTGCAGCGACACGATCTCCGTGCGCGTCTGCTTGATCGCATCGCCGATCACATCGAGTTCGATCCGCAGCTTGCGGGCTTCCTGCAAATGCTGGTCGGGGCGTTGTTCTGCGGGCGTGCGCCGAACATCCATCGCCGCGCGAAGCGCCTTGATTTCGGCCAGGATCTCGGCATATGCGCCGGCTTCATGCGGCGTCGCTGCTGCCGAGTCGTCCGACTTTGAATGTCCGTGCAACGTCTCTTCGATCCGGAAGATCTTGCGCTGTTCCGGCATGATGGATTCCTGTGGTCCGGTAACTGCGACTATAGCCGGCACCACTTAACGGTGAGTTCACTCGATCGCTAAATCTGCGGCAGCAAAGCGTTAACCACGCGTCTTGACGCAAAATAAACGCTAACTCGACGTGAAGGCCGCGGCATCGTGGTTAAGCGCGCGTTGCCGCCGCTGCGTTTACCAAACGGATTGATTTTTCGCCTGTAGTCCTCGGCGCACGGCAGTCGTCTTTCGCCGGCGTTTTGGTCATGTGCGAGTAGCGTCGATGAAGCGTATCAATCTGATTGCATTCGCTGCGCTGTCATGCGCGGCATTGTCCGGTGAGGCCCATGCGCAAGCCTATGGCCAGCCGAACATGGGCGGCGGGTTCATTGAATTCCTGTTCGGTGGACAGCCCGCGCGTTCGCAGCAATTCGGCGAGCCGCGTGCGGCCTATCCCGCAGCACCTGCCTATCAGGATCAGTATCAGCGAGCGCCGGGCTTCTATGAGCCGGGCATGTACGGCCGTCGCGACATGACGCCGCCGATGGTCGATCGCTCCTATGCGCCCCAGATGCAGATGAGCGGCGGCGAGCCGGGCGCGATGGCGCAGGGACGTTTCGATCCGCGCTTTGCCAAGCAGCTCGTCTCCTACACCGGCAAGGAGCGACCGGGCACCATCATCGTCGATACGCCGTCGCGCTTTCTTTATCTCGTGCAGGACGACGGTAAGGCGCTGCGATACGGCATCGGCGTCGGGCGTCCGGGCTTCACCTGGGCCGGCGTGAAGACGGTGACCCGCAAGGCGGAATGGCCGGACTGGGTGCCGCCGAAGGAGATGTTGCAGCGTCGTCCCGATCTGCCGCATTTCATGGCCGGCGGCCCGGACAATCCGCTCGGCGCGCGTGCGCTCTATCTCGGTTCGTCGCTCTATCGCATCCATGGATCGAACGAGCCCTGGACGATCGGTCAGGCCGTCTCGTCCGGATGCATCCGCATGCGCAACGAGGATGTCACCGACCTCTATGAGCGCGTGAAAGTCGGAACGCGCGTCGTCGTCATCTGACGCGCACAGGCTTCAACAGGACTTCAATAAGCAGAAGGCCGCTGCGGTGACGCAGCGGCCTTTGCCGTTTGGCATTCAGGCACGGTTACGCGAAATCGGAATCGCCGTCGTCGAAGTGGTAATCGTCGCCGTCGTCCATGTCGTCATAGTCATCGTCCGGACCGTCGTAACCCTGATCGTGGCCTTGATCCTGGCCCTGATCCTGGCCTTGGCTCTGATCCTGCTGGCCCGAGAACCCGGCGCGATCGCTTGAACCCGACTGGCCGACGTTGTCGAGCCCGGCCTGTTTGGCCAGATCGCTCTGCGAAGCATCGCCGCTGCCGCCCCAAGGACCACTGTCTTTTGCGCCGCTGTCCTTCGCACCGCCGAGATCGGCCGCGCTGGTCGCCGTGCCGCCCGGCTTTTGTCCGAACATGCCGCCGAGACTGTTCATCAGCATCGCGCCCCCGATCGTGCCGACGGCGGCTGCGGCAGCCGTGCCGAGGAACGATCCACCGCCCTGTTGCGGGCCGGGCTGCTGAGGCGCGCCGCCGCCCTGCTGTGGAGCACCTTGGCCGGGATATCCCTGGCCGGGATAACCGGCCGCGGTCGGGTTGCCGCCACCAAAGCTGGGCGGCAGGCCCATCGGCCGGTCGCCGCTACCGCCAACCGGCGGCACGGAGCTGCGCGGGCGGGCGCCGCCGCCGAACAGCGTGTCGCGCATCGAATCGAGAAATCCGCCGCCACTTTGCTGCGGCTGTTCGTCCTGCCTGCTTTCCAGTTCGCGGACGCGCTCATTCAGTCGGCGCAAGGCCTCGTCCTGCAGCAGCACGGTCTGCACCAGCGAGTAGGTCGCGTTGGGCGCCTTGCGCAGGCCGCTCATGATGGCCTGCTCGGCATCGGCCTCGCGCGGTTGTGTTTCCAGTGTCGCAAGCTTCTCGAACAGTTCGTCGACCAGCCTGCGTTCCTGCGGTGTCATGGGTAACCTCCCTTTGGACGAGGGGAAATGTAGGAAGGGGAAACGATAGCGGGGAGGGGTCACGCCAAAGTGACGCGGCTTTCCAGCATAATTTTTGGAAAGCTCTCGGCTGCAAAAAAGGCGTATTCCTTTTCCCGCAGATCCGTCAGCGGATCGAGCTGCCGCAACGTGTCATCGACGAAACCGGGATGACACATCACCACGCTGCCGGCTGGCAGGCCGTCGAGGAAATGCGGAAACAGCTCCGCAAAATTCGGCGCGGCGTGGAAGTCGTAGCTGCCGGCAAAGCCGGGATTGGTGCGCACACCAAGGCGAGCGGCGCGCGAACGAAATCCCGCGCTCAGGATGTCGAGCAACAGTCCCTTGCGGTCGGCGAGGCGCGACGACAGCGGGGTGACGCGCCCGCATTGCCGCACCCAGGCCTGCGGCAGATCGGTGGCGATCACCTCCAGCAAGGCGTCACGGATCTGCGGGAAGATCTGCACATGCTGATGGCCGTCGAGATAATCCGGCGGCGTACCAAAAGTGGCGATGAACTTGTCCACCTGCGCGCGGATTTCCGCTGCGATCGAAGCGGGCTTCAATTGTCGCAGCATCGCCGCGCCGAGCGTCTGGCCGATCGTGAGGAAGCTGCCGTCGCGCAGCGGTGCATAATCTGCCGTCAATGGACGAAACGGCGTCGTCAGCGTCACATGCAGGCCGATGGCGATGTGCGGCTGCTCCGCCTTGATGGCTGCGAGCGCGTCCGCCTCGTCGCGATCGATGGCCGGCGTCACCATCATCGCCGAGGTTGCGTTGATGCGTCCGCGCGCCAGCAGGTCGCGGATCGCCTTGTTGACGCCCGGTGACAGGCCGTAATCGTCGGCACACAGGACGATGCGGCGAAGTTCTTCCATATCCGTCATGCTACTCGGCAGCATCCGGACGAGCGTGCGGCCGCAGCGCGTTGTCTCGCGATGTGTCGTCGGCGTCGCGCAATTGCTGGTCGGCTATGAAATAGATCGGTCGCGCCTTCTGCTCCGACAGGATCTTGCCGATGTATTCGCCCATCACGCCGATCATGATGAGCTGCACGCCGCCCAGCACCATCAGACCAACGACCATCGACGGATAGCCGGGCACGGATTTGCCGTAGATCAGCGTCTCGTAGAGGATCGTCAGGCCGAAGATCATCGCGATGGTTGCGAGGATGAGGCCGAGCAGGCTCGCGACGCGCAATGGTGCGACCGAGAACGATGTCAGGCCTTCGATCGACAGGCCGATCAGCGAGCCGATATTCCAGTTCGTCTGGCCGTGCTCGCGCGCGGCCGGTTCGTAATCGACCCGCTTCTGGCGAAAGCCGATCCAGCTGGCCATGCCCTTGAAGAAGCGGTTGCGCTCAGGCATCTGCCGCAAGGCATTGGCGGCGCGCGTCGACAGCAGACGGAAATCGCCGGCGTCTTCCGGCAGCTTGTAGCGGGCGCGAAAATTGATCAGTCCATAGAACACCTTCGCCATCAGCCGCCGCGAAAATGGCTCGGCATTGCGATTGGCCTTGGCGGTGTAGATCACGTCATAGCCGTCATCCAGCCAGTGCGAGACGAGGCGTTCGATCAGGTCGGCGGAATGCTGGCCGTCGCCATCCATGAACAGCAGGGCGCCGTTGCGGGCGTGATGCAGGCCGGCGGTCAATGCCGCTTCCTTGCCGAAATTGCGTGACAGCGACAGCACCTGGACATCCAGGCCGGTCGCCGGCAAGCCGCAGGCGATGGCATAGGTATTGTCGCGCGAGCCGTCGTCGATGTAGACGACCTCGATCCGCAACCCGTGCTGTTCCCGCAGCTTTTGCGCCATCAGCACCAGCCGGCTATGGACGCCGGGCAAATTCTTCGCTTCGTTGAAACAGGGCACGATAACGGACAGGGCGTTGTCACCGCGCTTGCGTGCTGGCGACCCTTGTGTATTCACATCCGGCCCGATCCGGTTCGGCATCGCGCTCTCGATCCTGTTCTTGCGCGTGATTTCCTGAAACCCTATAGCGCGTTACGGCGCTGGAGTCGCATGAGCTTTTATTCAGAAAATGGTTCTGACGTGTTAACGAGCGGGCGATGACGCAGCCGTCCGCACCCGAAAGCTTTCCGCGCCGGATCGTGGCCGCATTGCGGCGGCAGGCCATGCTGCTGAAGGCCATGAGTTTTGCCTCGATCGGCGTGGTCAACTCGCTGGTCGATCTCAGCCTGTTTCTGGTGGCCCTGAAATACGTGACATCATCGCTGGTGGTGGCCAACATCCTGTCCTGGTGCGTGGCGGTGAGCGGCTCCTATGTGATGAATTCATTCATCACCTTCGCCGCCGAGTCGGGCCGCAAGCTGAGCTGGCGCACCTATTGGACGTTCGTGGCCTCACAGGGGCTCGGTCTGGTCGCCAGCACCAGCACATTGGTCGCAGCGGCTTTGGTCATGCCGGTCTTTCTCGCCAAGCTGCTGGCGATCGGCGCTGCGTTCCTCGTCAATTTCTCGATGTCGCATTTCGTGGTGTTCCGCAAGCGGACCCCGATCCCGCCCGCTCAATCCGAGTAGGAACTTCGCTCCCGGCCGACCGTTGCTCATCATCAATGATGCGTAAGGGATATGGCGATGTCGCAAGCGATTCAGAAAGACCGGCAAAAAGGCGGATTTGCCGAGGCCGCAGAACAAACAGCAGCTGCCGGCCGGGATATCCAGAAATCCATCGATCGCAAGGACAAGACTCCGCCCAAGGAGAAGAAGGGCGCCATGCAGGCCGGTGCGCGGATTTATCCGGAGCCGCCGTTGCCCGCTCAGCATCTCAAGAAGCCCGGCAACGAAGCCGATCTCGATCTCGCGCCGATGTACGACGCGCCGCATTACAAAGGTTCGGAGAAACTGAAGGACAAGGTGGCGCTGATCACCGGTGCCGATTCCGGAATCGGTCGCGCGGTTGCGGTTCTTTATGCCCGCGAAGGCGCCGATA
>JAEYVN010000120.1 GCA_023431725.1 Pseudomonadota bacterium | reverse complement strand
TGTTCGGGAATACGCACGCGCTCCAGATACTGGCGCGCGATCTCCTCGGCCTCCGCCTTCGGCATCTTGCGCACCCAGATCGGCGCGAGCGTCAGGTTCTCAAGCACCGTGAGGTGTGGAAACAGGTTGAAATGCTGAAACACCATGCCGACTTCGCGCCGCACCGTGTCGATGCGCTTGAGGTCGTCGGTCAGCAACACGCCGTCCACGACCACCCGCCCCTGCTGATAGTCTTCGAGGCGATTGATGCAGCGGATCATCGTCGATTTGCCGGACCCTGACGGTCCGCAGATGACGATACGCTCGCCCCGCTCCACTGTCAGGTTGATATCGCGCAGCACATGGAACTCGCCGAACCATTTGTGCATGCCGGCGATTTCGACCGCCGGCGGCTTCACGAAGCCACCGCTGATCTTGTTCTTGTCGTTGGTCGGGCCGTTCATTTGCGACGCCTGTTTCTGGTGACCAGCCGCTTCTCGACACCGCGGGCGTAGCGCGACATCATCCAGCAGCACAGGAAATAGAAGATCGCGGCGAATGCATAGCCGGTCGTGCTGGTGACTGGCGTCGCCCATTTCGGATCGATCCGCGCGACCTCGATGGTGCGCATGAAATCGAAGATACCGACGATGAAAACGAGTGTCGTATCCTTGAACAGCGCAATGTTGCTGTTGACGATATTGGGGATGGTGATGCGCAACGCCTGCGGCAGGATGATGAGGCCCATCATCTTCCAGTAGCCGAGGCCCAACGCCTCCGCGCCCTCATATTGTCCACGCGGCACGCCCTGCAAGCCGGCGCGGACAACTTCGGCCATATAGGCCGCGGCGAACAACGCCACACCGATCAGCGCCCGCAGCAATTTGTCCGGCGACCAGCTTTCCGGCACGAACAGCGGCAGCATGACGCTCGCCATGAACAGCACGGTGATCAGCGGCACGCCACGTACGAACTCGATGAAGACCACGGAAAACAGTCGGACGGCCGGCATTTTCGAACGGCGGCCGAGCGCCAGAATGATCCCGAGCGGCAGCGAAAACACGATGCCGACCGCCGAAACGACGACGGTGACGAGGATGCCGCCCCATAGCGATGTCGCCACATACGACAACCCAAACGGCGGGAAACCGAGCAGGAAGATCACCGAGAGCAGCGGCAGCGCAACGAAGAAGTATACCGCGCCGATCTTCTTGAAGGGCGCGCGACGCTTCAGCATCCAGAAGATACCGACCGCCAGCAGCATAAAGAACACATTGACCCGCCAGCGCTCATTGGCCGGATAGAAACCGTAGACGAAGAAGTTGATCCGCTCCCAGATAAACGGCCAGCAGGCGCCGGGGCTGGGTCGCTCCGGCGTCGCCAGACAGGCGGCGCGATCGCTGCCGGTCCAGGTCGCGTGCAAGATCAGAAAGTTCAGCAGCGGCGGGATGACGAGATAAAGCAGCCAGAGCGACGCCAGCGTCAGCGCGATATTGATCGGGCTGGAGAACAGATGGTCCCGCAGCCAGCCGATGACGCCGCGCTTGTGCTCGGGCGGCGGCATCGCCGGCACCGGCGTCGTCCGCACGAATGATGCGCTGGCCGATGTCATGTCAGCGCTCCTTCAGGGCGAAGCGCCGGTTGTAGAGATTCATCAGTCCCGAGGTGACGAGACTGATGGTGAGATAGACCGCCATCGTGATCGCCACAACCTCGACCGCCTGGCCGGTCTGGTTCAGCACCGTGCCGGTAAACACCTGCACAAGGTCGGGATAACCTATTGCGACGGCCAGCGACGAATTCTTGGTCAGGTTCAGATACTGGTTCGTGAGCGGCGGGACGATCACCCGCATCGCCTGCGGAATGACGACGAGACGCAAGGTCGGCCCGGGCCGCAACCCAAGAGAATACGCCGCCTCGGTCTGCCCGTGCGACACAGCCTGGATACCGGCCCGCACCACTTCGGCGATGAAGGCCGCGGTGTAGATCGACAGCCCGAACAGCAAGGCAGCAAATTCCGGCAGGATCTCGATGCCGCCGCGGATGTTGAACCGGCCCATCTCCGGCTCTTCGAACGTCACCGGCATGCCCGCCGCCACAAACACCACAACCGGCATCACCACAATGAGCGACAGTGCCACGATGAAGACCGGTGACTGCTCTCCGGTCAAAGCCTGACGCCGGCGCGCCCATTGCCGGTAGGCGATGGCACCGATCACACCAAGTCCGAATGCCGCGAGGACGAAATCCATCGCGCCGCCGAAGATCGGCTTCGGCAGAAACAGCCCGCGATTGTTGAGCAACGCGCCGCCGGGAATGGCGATGCTCTCCCGCAGGTTCGGCAGCGCCTTCAGCACCGCATTGTACCAGAACAGCAATTGCAGCAGCAGCGGCAGGTTGCGGATGATTTCGACGTAGCCGGCGGCAAGCTTCGATACCAACACGTTCTTCGATAGCTGCAGGATGCCGATCGTGAAGCCGATGATGGTCGCCAACACGATGCCGAGTGCCGCCACAAGCAACGTATTGAGCAGGCCGACCCAGAAGGCGCGGCCATAAGTCGATTGCGTCGTATAGGGGATCAGCGTCTGGCTGATGTCGAAGCCAGCGGTCGAGGTCCAGAAATCGAATCCCGAGGCTATGCGCGCCCGCGCCAGATTGTCCGCCGCGTTGGAGATCGCCCCATAGACGAGCCACGCAATCGCCAGACACAGCAGTATCTGGACGATTGCGCTCCGCCAGCGCGGATCATTGAACGGTGAAACTTTCGGGCGCGCTGACCCGCGCGCACCAGCCATCAGGCCTGCCGTCCTTTAGCGGACGGGAGGCGCATATTGCAGGCCGCCCTTGGTCCAGAGCGCATTGAGACCACGCGAGATCTTCAGCGGCGAGCCCTGACCGAGATTCCTCTCGAACATCTCGCCGTAATTGCCGACCGCCTTGATCATCCGGACGACAAAGTCATTGGGAAGACCGAAAGCTTCGCCCTGCTTGCCTTCGACGCCAAGCAGACGGCGGATTTCCGGGTTGTCGGACTTCATCTGCGCATCGACATTGGCCTTGCTGACACCGAGTTCTTCGGCATTGATCAGCATGAAATTGACCCAGCGCACGATGTCGAACCACTGGTCGTCGCCGTGGCGGACCGACGGTCCAAGCGGCTCCTTGGAGATGATATCCGGCAGCACGACATGGTCATCCGGCGAAGCGGTGCGCAAACGCTCGCCATAAAGCGCCGAGGCGTCCGTCGTGTAGGCGTCGCAACGGCCGGCGTCATAGGCCTTCACCGCCTCGTCCGAAGTGGCGAAGGTGACCGTCTTCAGCTTCATGTTGTTGGTGCGGAAGAAGTCCGCGAGATTGAGTTCGGTCGTAGTGCCCTGCTGCACGCAAACGGCAGCATCGCTCAGTTCGAGCGCCGAATTCACCTTCAGCGCCTTGCGAACCAGAAAGCCCTGGCCGTCGTAATAGTTGATGCCGGTGAAGTTCAAACCGCTGGTGGTATCGCGTGACGACGTCCAGGTGGTGTTGCGCAGGAGCACATCCACCTCGCCCGACTGCAAGGCCGTAAAGCGATCTTTCGCGGTCAGCGGTACGAATTTGACCTTGGTCGGATCATTGAAGATGGCGGCGGCGATGGCGCGGCAATGATCGACGTCGAATCCGGTCCAGTTGCCCTGCGCATCCGGCAGACCGAATCCGGCCAGGTTGCCGTTGGCACCGCAATTCAAGGTGCCCCGCTGCTGTACGGCCTTGAGCGTCTGCGCCTCGGCGACAGATCCGGCAAATCCGATAACGGTGGCAAGGGCGAGCGAGAGAATGGCGCGCTTCATGATCTGATATGTCCCCAAAACTGGTCAGCCGGTATCCGATGATGTATCCGCCCAAGGCGTCCCGAAAAGACAACCTGAAAAGACAATTTCGCACAGGACAACCCGTCGCAGGCCTGCCCGCCCGCGCAAAAACCGAACCATCCCATGCACCCACTAGTATCCTGCAATTCGCGGTCCTGCAATTGACGCCATCACGGATCGATTGCAGAGATTGATCAAAGACTTGCCAGCCGTCGGACGTGACGGGGAGAATCCATGAGCAAACAGCGTAATCCGGACGATCTGAAACCGGAGACCAGACTGGTGACGGCCGGCCGAAGCGCCTCCGAATTCCATGGATTCGTGAACCCGCCGGTCTATCACGCCTCGACGGTGCTCTACCCCAATGCGGCGGACCTCGTTGCCCATCGATCCCGCTATCAATACGGCCGGCGCGGGACACCGACCTCCGAGGCGCTGGAAAATGCCCTGCGCGAGATCGAAGGGCCGCTCTGCGCCGGCGTCTCGCTGCTGCCATCTGGGGCGGCCGCTGTCTCCACCGCCCTGCTCTCGGTGCTGTCGTCGGGCGACCATCTGCTGATCACCGACAGCGTCTATCGGCCGACCCGAAGCTTTTCCGACACGATCCTCAAGCGCTACGGCGTCGAGACGACCTATTATGATCCGCTGATTGGCGACGGCATCGCGACGCTGTTCAAGCCGAACACTCGCGCGGTGTTTGTCGAAGCGCCGGGATCGCAGTCGTTCGAGATGCAGGATATTCCCGCCATCGCCCGCGTTGCGCATGATCGCGGCGCGCTGGTGCTGATGGACAACACCTGGGCGACGCCGCTGTTCTTCAATGCGTTCGCGCATGGCGTTGACCTCTCGATCCAGGCCGGCACCAAATATATCGGCGGCCATTCCGACATCATGTTCGGTACGGTTTCGGCGAACGAGAAAACATTGCCGATGCTGAAGGACACTGTCGGCACATTCGGCCTGTGCGTCGGCCCCGACGACATCTATCTGGCCTTGCGCGGCCTTCGCACGCTCAGCGTGCGGCTGGAGCGGCACCAGAAATCAGCGCTCGAGGTCGCGCAATGGTTTGAGCGGCGGCCTGAAGTGCTGCGAGTGT